>JADFZP010000285.1 GCA_015232485.1 Alphaproteobacteria bacterium | reverse complement strand
GCCGCTGGGCCTATGCCGGCGGCGCGATGGGCATGGGCACCGTGCGCCACAAGGGACCAAAGGTCGGCCGCAACGACCCCTGCCCTTGCGGCTCGGGGAAGAAGTTCAAGGTTTGCTGCGGGCGGTGAGTGGGGTGAGTAAGTGAGTGGTTAAACACCAAGACACGAAGGACACCAAGGGTCACCAAGAGATTTGCGCGGCTCTGGAAGCCTGTGCTGATTTCTTGGTGCCGTCTTGGTGGGCTTTGTGTTTTTGGTGGTTGATTTGATTTAGTTCACTGTCACCGCAGTTCCGCAGCCTGCTAGGTCGCAGCGTCACCGAGGTCGCGGTCGAGGCGGTTGATCAAGGGCCGGAAGGCCGCTTCCAACTTGACCATGTGGCTTGCCATCCACTCGAACAATTCCGGCCAGAGGTCAGCGTCTCGATATCCACCCTTGTCCGACACCAGCCGGACGCGGCACCCGCGCCGGGTGTCGAGGCGCTGCCATTCCAGGGGCGCCCCCACCTTCGTCTCGATGTCGTCCTTGTGCCTGAGAAAGGCGTCGAGGATGCGCTCGTTCTCCTCTTCCCTTTCGGCGCCCCGGTCGATGTAGACCTCGACCTGCACGTCATGCTGACGGATCGAATAGGTGAAGGAGATGCCCGCCCTGCCGCCGCCAGCCGCCAACCAGCTATCGCCGTTGGGCGACCGGCTGGCGTGCAACTGGGTCCTCTGGTTCGCTACCTGCAGCAGCCCGACCCAGAACCGCTTGCGGACGCTCTTGCGGTCGTCGAACTCTTCCTTGATCTCTTCCTTGATGTGACGGGTCTTCCGGCTTTCCTCGTTGGGGCCAACGATCTGGGTCAGCAACGGCGCCGGGGCCGAATCGCCAATCCGCACCGCTTCCACCTTGAGCAGATAGAGGGCGGCGGGCAAGGACTGGTTCAGCCACGCGATGGCGTTGACGTGTTCGATGCGGGGATTGGCGACGATCCACACCGCCGTCTTGGCCTCAAACGCCGTCAGATAGGTCAGCAACTTGCCGAGATGGTCGTGGTTGCTTGCCTCCAACTGGTTCTCGATCACCACAACGTCGCCGTTCTCGTCCTCGGCCACGATGTCGACGTTGAAGGATCCTGCCGGGCGCTCGCGCAGTGCATTGGACATCTGAAGGCCGGTGGCGTCGTTGAGGACGTCGATGTTCTCGGTCAGCCAGCGGGTGAAGTCCAAGGCCTCATGGGGCCAGACATCCCGCAACTTCACCTTGGTCAGCTTCCCGATGGTCATCGTGTCTCCCCCATCCATCCCTTAATACCGGCGCCGGATTACGGTGACAGTGCACTTATCTCCAGGATTACGGTGACAGTGCACTTATCTCCAGGTGACCGCGCGCTTACATCGCCTCGATGAGTGGCTAAACCCGATTCCGGTGGGATTTTCTACATTCCCTTGATAATGCCGGTGAAATCGGACCAGTGTTCAACCTTGAAGGCTCGGATGTCCCGAACCGAGGCGGGGAACCACGACAAGGCGCGTAGCGCCATGATGGCGCTGAACAAGTTGGCCATGTCGTCATTCTGAGTAACGTACAAGCTGCCCTGGATGCGGCTGAAGCCGAAACCGGAAAGCGTATTGCCGATGTCGGTATAAGCCTGGGAAACGCCCTTGGGGTGATTGGCGGCCGTATCCGCGACGACCAAATCGAATCCGATGGCAAACATCACCGCTCCCTGGGGTCGTCGAGTATGTCCGAGAGCTTGTATTCGATTTCCTCGCCGCTCTCGACCACACGCACGCGCATCAAGTGATCGCCATTGGGAAGCTCGCGCTCCTCCTTGACCACCTGATAGACCGGCCCGGCAAGTCCGAAGCGACGCCAAGTGCCGATGACGGCTTGTTGCATCTGCATGGTTCCCACCTCCGTTAGCGGATCATGATCCATGGGATGGGCGACGTCAACGCGACCCACCGATTTCCATTCCGGTGACAACGCACCCTGGCCAACCGGCGGGCCGAGGTTCGAGAAGCGCTTCACGCCCCGGTGACGGCGATGGGCGACATCACCCTACGTTGAAATAGTCAGCTTCAGCCCCAGCGCATCGATTACCGAGCGGATGGTTTCGTATCGGGGATGGGCGCCGGGCGCGACAGCCTTGTACAGGCTTTCCCGCCCCAGCTTCGCCTTCTCTGCGACTTGGCTCATGCCACGCGCCTTGGCGACGTGGCCAAGCGCGGCCAGGAAGATCGACGGATCTGGATCTTCCAGGGCCGCCGTCAGGTATTCGGCCACCACCTCGCCATTGTCGAGGTGGCTGGCGATGTCGAACGCCGCGACCGGTTCCACCATGGCTCATGCCTCCTCGATCATTCTGGCCAATTCCTTGGCCCGCTCGATGTCCCTAATTGCGGTGACAGTCCACTTATTCCTGAATTCCGCGCGGGTCGTCCAATTTAGCGCGCCGTCACTGTGGTTCCATCACATGAAAGTGCTTTGAAGCGGCATATTTCACATGGCAAAATCAAAATTCACGAGACTGCGTCCTCACACCCGGAATTCAGAGAAAGCGAACATTTTTCATGGCGGGAGAACCTGAGTATCAATTTTCAGGGCCTGTAAGCGTTTTTCAGGAAAGCGGCCTGCCGGAAACCGCGACCCCCGCCGGCTACGGCGCCCTGATCGGCGCCTACGGCTTGGCCGTGCCGCTGCCGCGCACCCTGATGGCGATCGGCACGCGTCACCGGATCATCGAGCGGAGCGGCTGGCGCATCATGACGCCCCGCCATGCGCCGCACCCCACCCTGGAGGGCCATCTAACCTTCGCCCTGAAATACGAGGGGCTGGACCTCGCCGTCCTGAAACGGCTGTTCCTGGCCACCGGCCCCGGCCCCATTGAAGACATCGTCCGGGACAAGCCGACCAGCGGCTATGCGCGCCGCATCTGGTTTCTGTATGAGTGGCTGACCGGGGCGAGACTGGAACTGCCCGACGCGAAGGCGGGGCGATACGTCTTTGCTCTTGACCCCGAGTTGCAGTGGGGAACGGAGGGCGAGAACGCGCCGCGCCACCGCGTCAAAAACAACCTGCCCGGCACGCCGGCATTCTGCCCGCTGGTCTGGCGCACGGAAAAACTGGAAAACCTCATCGCCCTCGATCTGCCGCGGCGGGCAAAGGACATCATCGCCGACGTGCCCCGCGACGTGCTCGCCCGCACGGCCGCCTTCCTGCTGCTGAAGGACTCGAAATCCAGCTACGCGATCGAAGGCGAGCGGCCACCGCGGGATCGTATCCAGCGCTGGGGCCGGGCCATCGGCGAAGCCGGCCGGCGCCCGCTCGATCACGACGAACTGCTTCGGCTGCAACGCATCGTCATCGGGGATGCCCGCTTCGTGAAACTCGGCTTCCGCGACGAAGGCGGGTTTGTCGGCGAACACGACCGCGACACCCGCCTGCCCCTGCCCGATCACATCTGCGCCCGGCCGGAAGACCTCGCGACGCTGATCGACGGCATGATCGCCTTCGACCGCGGCGCGGCCCAGACCATCGACCCGGTCATCGCCGCCGCCGCCCTGGCCTTCGGGTTTGTCTATGCCCACCCGTTCGAGGACGGCAACGGCCGCCTCCACCGCTATCTGATCCACCATGTGCTGGCCGAGCGCGGCTACAACCCGCCCGGCGTCGTCTTCCCGGTCTCGGCGGCCATCCTCGACGAGATCGACCGCTACCGGGCGACGCTGGAATCCTATTCACAACGCCTGCTGCCGCATGTCAGGTGGGAGCCGACGGAAAAATTCAACGTGCGGGTCGTCAACGACACGGGCGATTTCTATCGCTTCTTCGACGCCACCCCGCACGCCGAGTTCCTCTATGACCGCGTCCGCCGCACGATCGAGCACGATCTGCCCGCCGAGACCAACTTCTTGCGCCGCTATGACGAATTCCGCGGCCGCATCGAAGCAATGATCGACATGCCTGAGCGCACCATCGACCTCCTCTTCCACTTCCTCAAGCAGAACGACGGCACGCTCTCAGATCGCGCGCGAGAGAAGGAATTTGGGGCTCTGACGGACGACGAGGTCAACCGGGCGCAAGCGATCTATAGTGACATCTTCGGACGGTGAGTAAGTAAGTAGGTAAGTGGTCAACCACCAAGACACGAAGGACACCAAGGTTCACCAAGAGATTCGCGCGGCTCCGAAAGCCTGCGTTAATTCCTTGGTGCCGTCTTGGTGGGCTTCGTTTTTTAGTCGTTGATCCACTGCGCCGCAATTCAGCCGGACAGCCGCTGCTCGGCCGCCTCCACCAGGAAGCGCGAGCGTCCCCCCGGACCGGCGGCGGCATCGATGCGGCCCAGGAGATGGCGCGGGATCATGACGTTGACCCGTTCCGCCTTCAGGAGGCCCGGGTCGAGATCGACCAGAAGCAAAACCGCGTCCCCCCGGTTGGGGTCGTCGGCGAGTTGATCCATGGTCGAGGGCGCCGGCACCGCCCCGCCCATCTCCTCGAGCACGCCGACATGCCCGGCCAACGCCTCGGCCGCCATCGCCTTGGCCTCCTCGAGGGTACGGCCGGCGCTGAAACAACCCGGAAGGTCGGGAAATTCGACCCCGTAGTCCGAGTTCCGGTCCTTGCGCAAATACGCGATATACGACGCCATCCCTCACCTCGAAAGCTGAAGACCACTCTGCCGCTCGATCGCCTTGACCGACCCGAGCGGCAGGTCGCGCTTCGGATGCGGCACCGTCACCAAGCCGGGCTTGCTGGGATGAATGTAGTGATGGTGACTGCCGGTCACCCGCTTCAGGCGCCACCCATCCGCTTCGAGGGCCTTGATGATCTCGCGGCTATTCATGTGTGGAACAATACACATGCGGCGCTTCGGGATCAAGTTGGCGAGACTCTTCCCTAAGCCGCCGCCGGCACCATCGACTGATCGGCGGCCAAGCCCCGCACCGCTTTTTCGAGTTTCTGCAACGCCCGCTCCTCGATTTGTCGGACGCGCTCGCGTGACACGCCGTAATGCACGCTCAGTTCCT
>JADFZP010000284.1 GCA_015232485.1 Alphaproteobacteria bacterium | reverse complement strand
TGCTGGGCGCCGAGACCGAGGGCGGGCGTTCGCGGGCGCGCGGGCTGGCGCGGCGTTGCGAAGACATCGTCGGCCTGTCCGCCGAGATCGCCGAGGCCCTTCAGGCGGCGCTGGCCGCCGCCCACGCCCTGCCCGCCCCGGCTTGGCCGCAACGGGTGATCGACGGCGCGACCAAGGGGCCGTGCGAGGCCTTCCTGTCGGTGATCCGGCATCAGGTGCTGGCGCGGGTCGGCGACCCGGATGGCCCCTACAGCCTGGAATGCGAGCCGCTGCCGCTCAATGACGGGGTGGCCGAGGCGGCCGGCAAGCTCGATGGGGCGCTGGACCGGCTGGGACGGCCGCTGGCCGGGTTGATGGCGGCGCTGAACCGGCTGCTCGACGACGAGGCGGCCGAGTTGGAGACCAGCCAGCGCCAGCGCGTCGAAAGCGTCTGCCGGGGCGTCGAGCGCCGCGTGCTGCTGCCGGTGCGCGCCTGGCGCGACATGCTGGCGGCGCTGACCGGGGCGCCGTCCGAGTCGTTCGTCGACTGGTTCGCGGTCGAGCGGATCGACGGGCGCCAGATCGACGTCGCCTATCACCGCCGTTGGCTGGACCCCACCCGCCCCTTCGCCAAGATCGTCGCCGAGCCGGCGCATGGCGTGCTGGTCACCTCGGCGACCTTGCGCGACGGCTCGGGCGATTCCGAGGCCGACTGGCTGGCCGCCGAGCGGCGCACCGGCGCCGTCCATCTGAAGCGGCCCGCCACGCGCGCCGCCGTCGCCTCGCCCTTCGACTACGCCGCCCGCACCCGCGTGTTGATCGTGGGCGACGTGCGCAAGGACGACCTGAACCAGGTCGCCGCCGCCTATCGCGAGCTGTTCCTGGCGGCCGGCGGCGGCGGGCTGGGCCTGTTCACCGCGATCAGCCGGCTGAAGGCCGTCCATCGCCGCGTCGCCGAGCCGCTGGAGGAGGCGGGCCTGTTCCTGCTGGCCCAGCATGTCGACGCCATGGACACCGGCACCCTGGTCGACATCTTCCGCGCCGAGGAGGATTCCTGCCTGCTGGGCACCGACGCGGTGCGCGACGGAGTCGACGTGCCGGGCCGCTCGCTGCGCCTGATCGTGTTCGACCGGGTGCCCTGGCCGCGCCCCGACATCCTGCACAAGGCGCGCCGCGCCGCGATGGGCGGCAAGGCCCATGACGACATGATCACCCGCCTGCGGCTGAAGCAGGCCTTCGGCCGGCTGGTGCGGCGCGACGGCGATCAAGGGGTGTTCGTGCTGCTGGACCCGATGATGCCGTCGCGACTGGGCGGCGCCTTTCCGCCGGGGGTCGAGCCGCGCCGGGTCGGTCTGGCCGAGGCGGTGACCGCGACGCGCGAGTTTCTTGGCGGCGGCCGATTCCGCGGGTAAGGTGCGCGGCGGCAGGGGGAGCGCGCATCGTTGGGTGGAATGTCCTGGCTTCTCGATCTGTTCGCGCTGGGCGCCCTGGCCTGCGGCGGTGGAGCGCTGCTGTTCGCCCTGGGCGCCTTGCCGTTCGACGGGCCGGCGCCGGGGAACGGCGGCAACGCCGTGGCGGGGGCCAATCTGGGGTTCCTGGCGCCGCTGGCCGGCGTGGTGCTGGTGTTCGTGACGACGCTGACCTGGCTGCAATACAATCGCCTGCAAAGCGCCACCCAGCGCGAGGCGACACGCCTGATCCTGCTGACCGAATCGGCGGCCAGCCTGGGCGAGCCCAGCCGAACCCATCTGTTCGAGGCGATCGCCGGCTACGCCCGCGCGGTGGCCGGGCCGGAATGGGAGGCGATGGCGCGCGGCGAGCGCAGCGAATTCGCCACCCAGCGCATGGGTGGGCTGGTCCGCGCCTATGCCGCCGCCGAGGCGTCCACCCAGCGCGAATGGCAGATCTTGCGGTTCGGCTCGTCGCTGGTTCGCGAACTGGGCAGCGACCGCGAGTCGCGCCTGCAAGCCGCCGCCGCCGCCACCAACCCGGCCCTGCTGGGCTTCCTGGGCGTCACCGTGGTGTTGAGCGTGGCGCAAGCGCTGTTCCTAAGGCCGCCCACCTTGTCGACCAAGCTGGCGATGGGCGCCCTGTTCACCGGCAGCATGATGCTGGTGGCGCTGTACGCCTTCGTGCTGTCCCACCCATTCGCCGGGCCGGCGCGGTTCTCCAGCGCGCCCTTCGATCACGTCGCCCAGCGGGTGGGCCGATGATCTTCGAGTCTCCCGAGGGCGTTCTGGCGTGGCTGGCGCAACAGCCGACCTGGATCATCGCGGCGCTGCTGTTCGGCGTGGGCATCCTGTTCACGCTGGGCGGCGTGCTGCTGACCAACGCGTACCTGACTCCGCAGCGGCTGATCGCCAACAATGCCGTCGCCTCGTTCAAATTCGCCTTCATGGCCGAGATCTTCGCCGGGCTGATGGCCTTTTTGCTGGTCGGCGCGGGCGACCGCTACTTCACCGCCAACTCGCAGGTGTTCGCCGAGGTGGCGATGCTGGACGGGCTGCGCGTGGTGGTCGACGTGATGCCCGAGGTCGAACGGCGGCCGTTCGAACAGGCGCTGTCCGAATACGCCCTGGCGGTCGCCGGCTCGGAATGGGAAAGCATGTCGCGGGGCGAGGAAAGCCCGTTCGCCGCGCACGCCTTCGAGGCGATGCTGGCCCAGTGGTTCGCCTTGGCGCCCTCGACCCCGCAAGAGAACTCGGCGGTGCTGCTGGGCAATCAGATGATCGCGGTGGCCGCCGAGGCCCGCGTCACCCGGCTCAACAACAACGTCTCGCAGGCGGTCGCCAGCCTGTCCTGGTTCACCCTGCTGGGGCTGGCCGCCGCGACCATCGCCTTCAACTGGTTTTTCGGCACCGGCAGCTTGCGCAGCCAGTTGGGAATGGCGCTGGTCTTGAGCGTCGGCATCATGACCTGCACGGTGCTGGCCTTCCTGCTGAGCTTCCCGTTCGCGGGCGAGCACGCCATCGACCCCGCCCCCTTCATGGCGCTCGCCACATGATCGGGACGCCGCCGCCGATCGAGTCGCTGGGGCTGCTGCAACTGGCCCTGTTGTGGCTGGCCAGCCAGCCGATGTGGCTGGGCGCCCTGCTGGTGGTGGGCGGCGGCGTGGCGGTGGGGCTTTTGGGCAGCCTGTTGGTCAGCGTCGCCAATCCCTTGCCCGCCATCGACTTCAACGTGGTGGGCGGCGCCAAATTCGGCTATCTGGCCGAGGTGTTCGCCGCCCTGGTCGCCTTCGTGCTGATCGACGCCGGCATCCGCTACACCCAGGCGCGCAGCGAAATCCAAAGCGAGGCGATGTCGTTGCGGCTGTTCGGCGACACGGTCGCGGAAATGGGCGATCCGCGCGCCGCCGAGGTGCGTCAGGCGGTGCGGGACTACGCCAGCAGCGTGGTTGGAACCGAATACCGCTGGATGGAGTTGGGGCGCGAGCACGACGGCACGCGTCAGGCGTTGCAGCGGGTGGTCAAAGTTTTTCTCTCCCTGGATGTGCAGGGCGAGCATCAGCGACTCGCGCAGTTGCAGGCAAGCCGATTCCTGACCCGCGCCATGGAGAGTCGCACCCAAAGGTTGAACGCGGTGCGCCCCGGACTGCGCACGCTGATCTGGACGGCCCTGATCGCGAACGCGCTGCTGGCCGTTGGTTTCAATTGGTTTTTCGCCAGCGCCAATCTGCGAGCGCAACTTGCGATGGTTGCGATCCTGTCGGCCTCGGTCTCTTTGGTGGTCTACATGGCCTTGGTGTTGTCGCATCCCTTCACCGGCGATCTGGCCATCGGAACCCGGCCGTATCTGGCGCTTTTGGCCAATTCCTAACCGAAGGGCATGGATCGTTCGGGAAGGTTGCCCTTGTGATTCGGGGGCGGCCATGAAACTATGGGCATCCTAAGGGGGAGTATCCATGCGCAAGATTGCCGTAATCGGAGTCGGCCTCGCGATGCTGATCGCCCAAGGCCAGACGGCTTTGGCCAGCGAACCCGCGACCGTTCCGGCATCGACCGAAGACCCCCGCATGCTGGGTCTGACCGGCGAGCACTGGGCGGCGATCGGGTTGGGCGCCTTGGCGGGCTGGGCCATCGTCCACCACGCCTTCCGCATCCCGGCCACCGTGGCGATCGTCGGCGGCGGCGCGGCGGGAAGCTGGTATTGGCGGCGCCGGGTTGCGATGGGCACACGGACGGCGGCACTGTCCGAGCCGCAAGTCAGGGCGCTCGAGGCGCGTTGGCTCGCCGAGCCGGCGGTCCGTTGACCTGGACGCGGCGGGCGCGCGCGGAGGGGACATGAGCCAGACGGAACGACGCGGCAAGGTGCTGGTGGCGGCCACCGGCAAGGGCGGGGCGGGCAAGTCGACCCTGGTCGCCTGCCTGGGCACGTTCTGGCACCAATGCGCGAAGGCGGTGGCGCTGGTCGACGCCGACCCCAACCGCACGCTGAGCCGCTGGCATTCCAAGGGGGATGGGCTGGCGAAGATTTCGATGACCGTGCAGCTTGATGAACACGAGATGATCCCGACCATCACCAGCTTGGCGCGCGAGCACGATGTCGTCCTGGTCGATTGCGCCGGTTTCGGCAATCAGGCGATGATCTTCGCGATCGGCGCCGCCGATCTGGTGCTGATCCCGGCGATGACCGACGAGGCCAGCCTGTTCGAGGCGATGAAGACGCGCCGCATCGTCGACAGCGCCTCGCAACTGACCAACCGCACCATCGAGGCGCGCTCGGTGCTGTGTCGGGTGAAGCGCTCGGCGGTCGCCCAGCACGCCCACACTCAGCTCGCCGCGTTGAACTGCAATCCGCTCGACATCCAGATGGCCGACCGCGTCTCGCACCAGGAGGCGTCGTTCCACGGCTCGTCGCCCTACCTGATGGCGCCGTCGAGCCCCGCCGCCAAGGATGTCGAGAAACTGGCCCGCGAAGTCGAACGGGTTCTCTGGCCCACATCTCGCGCCTGACATCGAAGCGAAAGACGGATGAAGCACAAAAACGATCTGCCCGGCGTCGATGCCGATGCCCCGGTCGATCGGATTGACCACGGGCACCACCGAGGCCAGCAATTCGCCCCG
>JADFZP010000283.1 GCA_015232485.1 Alphaproteobacteria bacterium | reverse complement strand
GGATAGACCGTGGCATAGGCCAGCGAGGGCGCCTCGGAGGGGTGCAGGGCGTTGGCGAAGGCAAGGGCCGGCGGGTCGGTCATGCTGCCGGCCAGCAGGCCGCCGATGGTCAGGAAGTTGGTGCGGGCGAAGTAGCGCGCCGCGATGCCGACCACCAGCAGCGGAATCACCGTGAGCAGCGCGCCGCAGGCGATCCACAGCAGGCCGTCGCCGTCGACCACGGTGGCGACGAAGCTGCCCCCGGCGCGCAGGCCGACCGCCGCCAGGAACAACACGATGCCGATCTCGCGCAGCACGGCGTTCGAGGCGGGCGGCATGAACCACACCAGCGGCCCGACATGGCCGATGCGGCTGAGCAACAGGGCCGCCACCAGCGGTCCGCCGGCCAGCCCAAGCTTGAGCGGCACCGACAGGCCGGGCAGGCTGATCGGGATGCCGCCCAGGATGATGCCCAGGGCGATGCCGATGAAGATCGGGGCTATTTGCGCGTGTTGCAGGGCGCTGGCCTTGTTGCCCAGCAACTGGGCGACCTCGGCCAAAGCGCCCGGCTCGCCGATCGCCGTGACGATGTCGCCGAATTCCAGCCGCAGCGCCGAGGACGGCACCAGTTCCACGCCGGCCCGCACGACGCGCGACAGCGTCACGCCATGCACCCGGCGCAGATTCAGCCCGCCCAGCGTGGCGCCCAGCACCTTGGCGTTGGTCACCACCAGTCGTTCCCATTTGACGCCGCTGGGCATCGCCTTGAGGTCGAGGCTCGATTCGGCGCCCATGATCAGGCGCAGATCGTTCAGTCGCTCCTTCGGCCCGACCGCCAGCACCACGTCGCCCAGCGCCACGCGATCCTCGGGGCGGGCGACGTGCTGGCTGCCGTCGTGCAGCACCCGCGACAGCACCACGCCCAGCGTGGACAAAGCGGGGATGTCGCGCAGCTTCAGCCCGTCGAGGTTGGGATTGCGGATCTCGATGTTGGCCGTCTCCAGCGCCTCGCGACCCTTGCGGCGGGCGTCCTCGAAGGCGCGGCCCTCGGCCGTGGTGTCGACGCGGAACAGCACGCGCACCACGACGATCGACAACAGGGTTCCCAGGATGCCGAACGGATAGGCCACCGCGTAGCCCAGCCCCGGCAGCACCAGCGCCGGCCCCTGGACCCCCACCTCGTGCAGCATCTGCTGCGCCGCGGCCAGCGAGGGCGTGTTGGTCACCGCGCCGGCAAGCAAGCCCAGCACCACCGGCAGCGGCAGCCCCGCCAGATGCAGGATCGCCGCGCCGATCACCCCCAGCACCACCACCGCCACGGCGATGG
The DNA here is from genome assembly GCA_015232485.1 of Alphaproteobacteria bacterium. Classification (GTDB taxonomy): domain Bacteria; phylum Pseudomonadota; class Alphaproteobacteria; order Rhodospirillales; family Magnetospirillaceae; genus JADFZP01. Next base: position 3,739 of record JADFZP010000283.1, on the reverse strand, counting down.
CGTTCAGGCGCAGCCCGTCCTTGCGAAGCGCGTTGAAGAATCCGGGGCCGACCTGCAGCCCGATGCAGTAGACGAACAGGATCAGCCCGAATTCGCGCACGAAGGACAGGATCTCGGCGTCGATGCCGATGCCGAAATGCGCGAAGGCGATGCCCGAGAACAGCGTCCCGCCCACCCCCAGCCGTAGATTGCCGAATTTGACGCTGCCGATCGCCAGCCCGCCGATCGCCACCAGGCTGAGCACGATCAACGCCTGGGCGACCGGGTGGCCACCCGCGAGCGCATCGAGCAAAGGCATGACTTCCCCTCTCCGGGTACCACTTCCGAACGGGGAGAGAGCATGGCGCCGCTTATGCCGCAAGCGCGAAATGGAAAACGGGGAGGGCCGCGCCCTCCCCGCATTCGCCTGCTACTTCTTCGCCGCGTCCTCGAGGGCCGCGACGCCCGGCAGGGTCTTGCCTTCCAGCCATTCGAGGAAGGCGCCGCCCGCCGTCGAAACATAGCTGAACTTCTGGTCGACGCCGGCATGGGCCAGCGCCGCCACGGTGTCGCCACCGCCGGCCACGGTCAACAGCTTGCCGGCCACCGTCAGCGCCGCCGCCTCGCGGGCCACCGCATTGGTGGCGTCGTCGAAGGGACGGATCTCGAACGCGCCCAGCGGGCCGTTCCAGACCAGGGTCTTGCAACCGGCCAGCTTGGCGACGATGGTCTTGACGCTGTCCGGACCGGCGTCGAGGATCATCGCGTCGGCCGGCACCTTGCCGACCGGCACCACCTCGGACGCGGCGCCTTCCTTGAACTCGCGGGCGATCACCGCGTCGGTCGGCAGGACGATGTCGCAGTTCGCCGCCTTGGCCTTTTCCATGATCTGGCGGACGGTGTCGGCCATCTCCTTTTCGCACAGGGACTTGCCGATGTCGGTGCCCAGCGCGAACAGGAAGGTGTTGGCCATGCCGCCGCCGATCACCAGCATGTCGACCCGGCCGACCATGTTGCCCAGCAGTTCCAGCTTGGTCGAGACCTTGGCGCCGCCGACCACCGCGGCCACCGGCCGGGTGGGCTTTTCCAGCGCCTTGGCCAGGGCCACCAGTTCGGCCTGCATCAGCCGGCCGGCCGCCGCCGGCAACAGCCGGGCGATGGCTTCGGTCGAGCTGTGGGCGCGGTGCGCCGTCGAGAAGGCGTCGTTGACGTAAACGTCGCCGAGCGCCGCCAGCTTCTTGGCGAAGTCGAGATCGTTCTTCTCTTCCTCGGCATGGAACCGGACGTTCTCGAGCAGGCAGACCTCGCCGTCCTTCAGGGCGTCGACCACCGCGGCGGCCGCCGGGCCGATGCAATCCTCGGCGAAGGCCACCGGCCGTCCGCCAAGCGCCTTCGAGATCGGTTCGATCAGCGGCCGCAGCGACATGTCGGGATTCGGCTTGCCCTTCGGCCGGCCGAAATGGGTGATGATGACCACCCGGGCGCCCGCCTTCGCCAGATCGGCGAAGGTGGCGGCGGAGCGCTCGATGCGGGTGGCGTCGGTCACCTTGCCGTCCTTCATGGGGACGTTGAGGTCGGCGCGCACCAGCACCCGCTTGCCGCGGACGTCGAGGTCGTCGAGCGTTCTGAAGGACGGCATGTCCGTCAGCCCAGCTTGGCCATGGCGGCGGCGGTGTCCGTCATGCGGTTCGAGAAGCCCCACTCGTTGTCGTACCAGGACAGGATGCGCACGAAGGTGCCGCCGACAACCTTGGTCTGGCCCAGGTCGAAGGTCGAGCTGGCCGGATTGTGGTTGAAGTCGATCGAGACCAGCGGCTCGTCGTTGACGCCCAGCACGCCCTTCAGGCGGCCATTGGCGGCTTCGACCATCGCGGCGTTGATCTCGTCCTTGGTCACGGCGCGCGAGGCCACGAACTTCAGGTCGATCATCGACACGTTGGGGGTCGGCACGCGGATCGCCGTGCCGTCCAGCTTGCCGGCCAGCTCGGGCAGGACCAGACCGATCGCCTTGGCGGCGCCGGTCGAGGTGGGGATCATGCTGACCGCCGCAGCGCGGGCGCGGTGCAGGTCCTTGTGCAGGGTGTCGACGGTGTTCTGGTCGCCGGTGAAGGCGTGGACGGTGGTCATGAAGCCGTGCTCGATGCCGCACAGCTTGGACAGCACGTCGGCGACCGGCGCCAGGCAGTTGGTGGTGCACGAGCCGTTCGAGACGACCTTGTGCTCGGCCCGCAGCTTGTCGCTGTTGACGCCATAGACCACGGTCAGGTCGGCGCCGTCGGCGGGAGCCGAGACCAGCACGCGCTTGGCGCCCGCCTGCATGTGCAGGGCGGCCTTGTCGCGGGCCGTGAAGATGCCGGTGCATTCGGCGCAGACGTCGACGCCCAGGTCGGCCCAGGGCAGCTTGGTCGGATCGCGCTCGGCGGTCACCTTGATGACCACGCCGTTGACGATCATCGTGTCGCCCTCGACGCGGATCTCGCCCGGGAAGATGCCGTGGACCGAATCGTACTTCAGCAGATGCGCGTTGGCCGCGACCGAGCCAAGGTCGTTGATGCCAACCACCTGCACGTCCTTGCGGCCGGATTCGGCGAGCGCCCTCAGTACAAGGCGGCCAATGCGGCCGAACCCGTTGATCGACATCCGAACAGTCATCTTGATCCTCCACCTGAGCGAATTGGATGGGCGGTGGTCGTTGCCACCCGCCGGTCGAGCCACATTTCTCATAGTCGCCTGAGCGAATCCAGCACGAAAAAACGTGCCTTGGCAATATTTAATTAGGCAATCCTGATATTCCTGCCCAAAGGGGCGGGACGTGGTTACCCGAAGCGGCGGCCGCATTTGGGCAGACAAACCGCCCAGGTTATTTTGCGCTGCGATAGACCGATACTTAGGTCGAGCCCCCATATAGCGGCGATGACGACGAAACGGGTACTGATCCTGGGGGCCGGCTTCGGCGGCGCCTTCGTGGCCCGCGATCTGGCGCGCCTGCGCCGTCCCGACATCGAGATCGAGATCGTCGACGAGGACAATCACTTCGTCTTCCAGCCCCTGCTGCCCGAGGTGGCCGGCGGCAGCGTCAATGCCGCGGATGCGGTGACTCCGCTGCGTCTGCTGCTGCCCGGCGCGCTGACCTCGCAAGGCGTGGTGGCGGGAATCGACTTCGCCCGCCGCGAGGTCGAGATCGTGCAGGGCGCGCGGGGCGAGCAACTGCGCCGCGCCCGCTGGGATCATCTGGTGCTTGCGCTGGGACTGGAGACCGACCTGTCGCGCTTTCCCGGCCTGGCCGGCCACGCCATGACGATGCGCGACCTGTCGGACGCCTTTCGCCTGCGCAACCACGTCATCTTCTGCCTGGAGCAGGCCGAGGTGGCCGAGACCATGGAGGCGCGCCGCCGCCTGCTGACCTTCGTGATCGTCGGCGCGGGCCTGTCGGGCATCGAGACGGCCGGCGAGGTCGCGGGCATGGTCGGCCGCAGTCTGCGCTTCTATCCCCGCCTGCGCCGCGACGAGCCGCGCATCGTGGTGGTCGAGCACCTGCCCCGCATCCTGCCCGAACTCACCCCCCGTCTGGCCGACTACGCGGCGCGCAACCTGCAAGCGCGCGGAGTCGAACTGGTCACCGGGGTGGGCATCCGCTCGGCCGCCGCCGGCTCGGTCGAACTGGCCGACGGGCGCGTGATCCACGCGCAAACCGTGGTGGCGACCATCGGGGCGGCGCCTTCGGCGCTGCTGCGCGGCCTGGACCTGGAGAAGCGCAAGG
>JADFZP010000282.1 GCA_015232485.1 Alphaproteobacteria bacterium | reverse complement strand
GACCCCATCCGACCTTGATTAAGCCTTCGCGGCCTGGAGCGCGGCGTCGTAATCGGGCTCGTCGGCCACCTCGCCGACCAACTGGGTATGTTTGACCGTCCCATCGGCGCCGATCACCACGACGGCGCGGGCCAGCAGGCCGAGCAGCGGGCCGTCGACGAAGGCGACCCCGTAACGCTTGCCGAACTCCTTGTCGCGCATGTCGCTGACCGACATGACGTTGGTCAGACCCTCGGCGCCGCAGAAGCGGGCGTGGGCGAACGGCAGGTCGGCGCTGGCGCACAGCGCCACGGTGTCGGCCAGCTTCGAGATTTCCGTGTTGAAGCGGCGGACGCTGGCGGCGCAGGTGGGGGTATCGACGCTGGGGAAGATCGACAGCACCACGGTCTTGCCGGCGAAATCCTTCAGGCCGACGTCCGACAGGTCGGTCTTGGTCAGCTTGAACTCGGGGGCCTTGGAACCAACCGCCGGCAGGCCGGCGTTGGTGTTGATCGGATTGCCTTTGAGCGTAACGGTGGCCATGAGTCGTTTCTCCTGTGGTTGACGGGTTTCGACCCTATCCTAACACGGCGGCGAGCGAAGCGCCCGCTCATCCAGTCGAGACTTGACCGGCGTCAATGGCGGAAAGGCGTGGGGGCGGAATTGTAGGCGCTTCGAGCAACATTCGAAGGCGGCACTTCCATGACGGACATCAACATCGACGCGCGCACCATCGAACCGCACGACCGGCATCGCACGATCTTGGCGGCGTTCGACGGGCTTGCCCTGGGTGGCGCGCTGGTTCTGGCGGCCGATCACGATCCGCGGCCGCTGTTCCACCAGATGAACTCGCTGCGCCGTGACGAACTCGACTGGACCTATCTCGAAACCGGGCCGGAAACCTGGCGGGTGCGGATCGGCCGAATCGCCAAGGCGCCGTCCGAGCGCGGCGCCTCGTGCTGCGGCAGTTGCGGCTGATCGGTCAGCCGCACCGCAACGCCCCGACCACGGCGCGGGTCGGGGCGGACCAGCCGACGATGCCGCCTTGCGCGGTGACCATCGCCAGGGTCGCCGCCTTGAAGGCCGGGAAATAGCTTTCGGTGGCGTCTTCGGCCAGCAGGCATTCATAGCCGCGGTCATTGGCCTCGCGCATGCTGGTCTGCACGCAGACTTCGGTGGTCACCCCGGCGAAGATCAGCGAGCGGATGCCCGAGGCCCGCAGCATCTCGTCCAGCCCGGTGGCGTGGAAGGCGCCCTTGCCCGGCTTGTCGACGACGCGCTCGCCGGGCAGCGGCGCCAGTTCGGGGATGATTTCGACCCCCGGCTCGCCGATCACCAGGATGCGGCCCATCGGGCCGGCGTCGCCGATCCGCAAGCGGGCGTCGCCGCGCAGCCGTTTGGCCGGAGGGCAGTCGCCAAGATCGGGGCGGTGCGCCTCGCGCGTGTGGATGATGGTCAAACCATTGGCCCGAAAGGCGTCGAGCAGCGCGCGGCACGGCGCGATGGCGGGCGCCAGCAGCGACACGTCGTTGCCCAAGGCCGCGCCGAAGCCGCCCGGTTCCAGAAAATCGCGCTGCATGTCGATGACGATCAGGGCGGTGGTCGCCGGATCGAACGAGAACGCGCACGGCTTGGCGTCAAGGATCACCTTCATGTCAATGTCCCGCCATGCGGCGGCCGATGGTGGTGCGGTCGGCTTGGTCGCGGTGGGTCTCGTGGACGATGCGGCCGTTGGACATCACCAGGATGCGGTCGGCGAGGTCCAGCAATTCGTCCAGATCCTCGCTGACCAGCAAGGTGGCGACGCCCCGGTTGCGCGCCTCGACGATCTGGCCGTGGATATCGGCCACGGCCGCGAAATCCAGGCCGAACACCGGGTTGGCGGCGATCAGGATGGCCACGTCGCCGCACAGTTCGCGGGCCAGCACGGCGCGCTGGACGTTGCCGCCCGACAGGCTGGCGATCGGCGCGTCGGGCGAGGCGGTCTTCACCCGGTAACGCTCGATCAGGCCGCGCGCCGCTCGGGCGATGCGGTCGCGGTCGAGCCACCAGCCTTTGTCGTCGAAGGACCGGAAGGCCATGTTCTCGGCCACGCTCATCTTGCCCACGCAGGCGTTGCGCAAGGGCTCCTCGGGCAGCAGGCCGACCTTGTGGCGCAGCATCTCGCGGCGGGTGGCGCCGTAGGGCTGGTCGAACACGCGGATTTCGCCGCCGGTGGCCGGCGACTGGCCGGACAGCACCTCGACCAATTCGCTTTGCCCATTGCCCGAGACCCCGGCGATGCCGACGATCTCGCCGCCATGCACCGAGAAGGACACGTCGTCCAATCCCTGGGCCCGCAAGCCGCGGATGTCGAGCGCCTTGGGCCCCGGCGCAAGGTCGGCGCGGTTGATGACCGCCGCCGCCCGCTTGTCGTCGCCGATCATCATGCGGGCCATCGCGTCGACGCCAAGCTCGGCGACCCGGCCGCCTCCGACCAGCCGGCCCTGGCGCAGAACGGACACGTCGTCGGCGAAGGCCAGCACCTCGCGGAACTTGTGGGTGATGATCAGCACGGTCAGGCGTTTGGCCTGGGCCATGCCGCGCAGCAGGCCCAGCATCTCGTCGGCCTCTTGCGGCGTCAGCACCGAGGTCGGCTCGTCGAGGATCAGAAAGCGGCTGCGCAGATAAAGCTGCTTGAGGATTTCGACCTTTTGCTTCTCGCCGGCCGCCAATCGCGAGGCCGGCCGGTCGAGCGGCACCGAGAACGGCATGTCGGCCATGAACGCGGCCACCCGGCGGCGCTCGGCCGCCCAGTCGACCACCGCCGGCACGTCGGATCGCGACATCACCAGATTTTCCAGCACGGTCATGCTGGGGACCAGGGTGAAGTGCTGGTAGACCATGCCGATGCCCAGGGCGTGCGCCGCCTTGGGATTGTCGAGCGAGACCTCGTGCCCCTCGACGATCACGCCGCCCTCGTCGCAGCGGTAAAAGCCCATGACGCATTTGACCAAGGTGGACTTGCCGGCGCCGTTCTCGCCCAGCAGCGCGTGGACGGCGCCCGGCCGCACCCGCAGATCGACGGCGTCCAAGGCGACCATGTCGCCGAAGCGCTTGGTCATGGCGACCACCTCGATGCCGATGGCGCCCCCGTCCTGGCGCTGGACGGTCATGGCAGCCCTTCGAGGAAGGTCGCGGACGAGGCCACCGCTCCGAACACCCCGCCCTGCATGGTCACCATCTTGACCGCGTGGTCGTGGTTGGCCCGGTCGGTGGCGCCGCAGCAATCCTCCAGCAGCAGGCATTCGAAGCCGCGGTCATTGGCCTCGCGCATCGTGGTGTGGACGCAGACGTCGGTGGTGATCCCGGTCAGCACGAGGTTGCGGATGCCTCGGGCGCGCAGGATCAGTTCAAGGTCGGTGGCGCAGAACGAGCCCTTGCCGGGCTTGTCGATGATCGGCTCGCCGGGCAGCGGCGCCAGTTCGGGGATGATCTCCCAGCCCGGCTCGCCGCGCACCAGGATGCGGCCGCAGGGGCCGGGGTCGCCGATGCCGGCGCCGATCCGCCGCGAGCGCCAGCGCTTGTTGTCGGGCAGGTCCGACAGATCGGGGCGATGGCCCTCGCGGGTGTGGAGGATGTGATAGCCCTTGGCCCGCATCGCGGCCAGCACGCGGGCGATCGGCTGGATCGGCGCGCGGGTCAGCGACAGGTCGTAGCCCATCTTGTCGACATAGCCGCCCTCGCCGCAGAAATCGGTCTGCATGTCGATGACGATCAGCGCGGTGTTGGCCGGCCGCAAATCGCCGTCGAACGGCCAGGGATAGGGATTGGCGGAAATCATCGTCTTGTCTCCCCCATCATCGCGAAACGCTCAACTCGCCGGGCGCGCCGGCCATCTTGCCGCGCGCCGTCGAGGTCATCACCATGATCGCCAGCGTCAGGACGTAAGGCGCCGCGTTGAACAAATGATAGCCCTGGGTCACGCCGACCGACTGCAAGGCCGGCCCCAGCGCGCTGGCCCCGCCGAACAGCAGCGACGCCCAGAAGCATTTCAGCGGATTCCAGCGGGCGAAGATCACCAGGGCGACCGCCGTGATCCCCTGCCCGCTCGACAAGCCCTCGTTCCAACTGCCGGGATAGGACAACGACAGGAACGAGCCGCCGACACCCGCCAGGAAGCCGCCGGCCGCCGTGGCGTAAAGGCGCACCCGGTCGGGCGAGTAGCCGATGGCGCGCGCCGTCTCGGCGCTGTCGCCCACCATGCGCAGGATCAGGCCCCAGCGGGTGTTGCGCAACGCCCACAGCAGCACGGGCGCCAACAGCGCGCCGACGAAGAACAGCGCGTTGACGCGCAGCGCCGAGCGGATTTGCTCGGTGTCGCTCCACCAGCCGAGATCGAGCGCCGGCAAGGGCGGCGCCTCGGGCTGGATCAGCGGCTTGCCCAGGAAGAAGGCCAGCCCGGTCCCCAGCATCAGCATGGCGATGCCCAGCGCGATGTCGTTGACCCGCGGCAGCGCGCATAGCGAGGCGTGAACCGCGCCCAGCATGGCCCCGACCAGCCCGGCCACCAGAACCCCCAGCCAGGGCGAGCCGGTCAGATAGGCGATGCCGAAGCCGCTCATCGCGCCCATCACCAGGGTGCCTTCCAGGCCCAGATTGACCCGCCCGCCGGTCTCGGTCAGGCATTCGCCCAGGCTGACGAACAGGAAGGGCGTCGACACGCGGATCGCCCCGGCCAGCACGGCCAGCGGCACACCCCACCATCCCAGGGCCATGTCATCCATGGCGCTTCCTCCCGGCGTAGGTTTCGCTGGCGATCAAGACGACGAACAGGATGCCTTGCAGCACCAGGATGGTCGCGTCGGGCAGGTCCAGGCGGCGTTGCAGCAAGCCGCCGCTGGCCCCGATGCCGCCCATCAGGATTCCCACCGGAATGATGGCCAGCGGATTCTGGCGCGCCAGGAAGGCCACCAGGATGCCCGCCGTGCCGTAGCCGGCCACCAGCGAGGCGTTGGCGCGGCCCTGGACCGCCGCCACCTCGACCATGCCGGCCAACCCGGCCGCCGCGCCGGCCAGGCAGGTGACCGCCACC
>JADFZP010000281.1 GCA_015232485.1 Alphaproteobacteria bacterium | reverse complement strand
CGGGAGCCGCGTGGATGGCCGGATCAAGTCCGGCCATGACGAGTGGAGACCGACCGCGAAGCCGCGTGGATGGCCGGATCAAGTCCGGCCAATCATCGGCTCACCGGTATGATAACATTATATATTCGGCACGTTTCGGAAAAGAAATTAGTATACCGGTACGAAACGAGTTATCCAAGGAGAACGTTCTAAGTTTTATTAAGTTGATTTCGACAGCTTCGGATCAGAACCTAAGATTTATCTTCCGCGAAGATGGCGACATTATTGATGGGTTTAAGAACAAAACACATCTTTCTGCGCACGGTAACAATTTAAAAATTATCTCCGCCATACAACTCGGACTAAATGCAGATAGCGCTAGCGTTCTGCACGATGCTTCTCAGGAAAATCTAAAGGAGGTTACTGAAAACTCTTCTTGGTTCCTAGACGTAGCAAAAAAAAATAGCAGCTGCACGCTTATCTGCGTCAACAGAGAGCTTGACGTTAGGGGTCGAGACACTTGGCTGTCTCTCAATTGGTCAAATAGGTTGAATCAAATATTTTCTTGCGTGACAAGACATTCCATGCACATACACCGCGTTCATATAATAAAAAGTGCTCATAGATACTACCATGACAAGATCGCTGGGCGCTCTTTACTCAGAGCGATCACCTTCCAACAAAGAATAGGAATCAAGGTATCTCTTGCTGTTGAGAAAGTTTTATCCAACGGCGGCATAAATCCATATTTTTCTGATGGTTGGATAGCTCCAAACTCATACATTTGGCTTGATTCAAAGCCATATTATTTGATGCAGGCATTTAGCCGTTCCGACGCCCATTCTCTCGTGTACAAATACACCGACTTTTTTCAAGAGGCAGCTAGAGGATTTATTAAAGGAACATCTTTGATACCATACCCGATTGCGAATGATGATTTCGACAACTTGCTACTGGAATTATCTGAATCAGAGTGATTTATTCGGCGCACAGATCTAGAATTGAAGAACAGATCCCACAGGCGATGGCCCAGTGGATTCTCGATTCTCGACAAGGACGTTTCGGCCTGGGTCTTCCTGCTGGTCGTCAACATCCTGCTGCTGTTGGCCGGCAACGTCATGGAGCCGTAATGGTCACCTACATCCCGGCGATCTCGCTGTGGTTCCCCACGGCGATCGGGGCGCGCTGAGGGCACCCTCCCCGCCTTGAAAGGGCGGGGAGGCCCCTTTACCATTTCTCAACCCTTGTTCGTCCATGCTGCGATCGGGTATGTGGCGCGCGGCGCCGAACAGGAGACTCGACATGGCTGACGACTTCGATTTCGGCGGCGGCGGCGACCCTTCCTCGAAAGAGGCGGCCTATGACATTTCGGTCGACGTCTATGCCGTGCTCGGCCGCGCCACGGTGCAGGTCAAGCAGCTTCTCAAGCTGGGCCGCGGCGCCGTGGTCGAACTGGACCGCCGCGTCAACGAGCCGATCGATCTTTACGTCAACAAGCTGCTGGTCGGCCGCGGCGAGGTGGTGGTGGTCGACGACCGCATCGGCGTGACGATCACCGACATGGTGCGCGGCGGCTGATCTTCCGGGCTGAATCTCAAAAGGGGCTCGGCCATTGGCCGGGCCCCTTTCGATTCTGGCGGGCGGCTCGCCCTTTGTCCCGTGGCGGGGTATGCCGGACGATTTCCGGCGAGCCGTCATGGGAAGCATCCTCGCGCTTTCAGGGCGCCCGTGTCTGTGTCCTTCGTCACACCCGACATGGACCTATTGGTCATGGCGAGGCCCGGTTCTGGAAGGTAATGTCACGAACAGTTCACTGTGCCTCCGGGAAGTCTCCGGATAAAGAGAAGAAAGAATGGGAGGAAGACTATATGCAATATCAGGTTCGCCTCGTGAAGACCAAGGAAGGCTGGCTGGTATTCGATCCGGCCGAGCCGTCGGTGGCGGTTCGCTGCCCGCCGAGCGCCGAGGATCTCGAGCGCGCGATCGAAAGGGTGATGGAACGCCGGTTGCCACGCGCGGCATGATTGCGTCGCGCGCAGACCAGCCCAGCGGGCATTGCGCTGGTCCGTCCTCGGAGCACCATGGCATTCTGCGCTGGTCATCAGGGATCATCCCCCCGCCGGGATGAGCTTGGCGACATCTGAGCCCCGTCATCCCCGCCCGGATGGCGGGGTTCTTCATTCTTGGGGCCGGATGGCGGGGCTCTTCATTTCACTTCTTGGTTGGAATGCTCCAGCGGGTGACGCTGACCGGCCGCCCGTCCTGCGAGCGCATCACGCGGGGGCGCAGCACCTCGGCGGGGGCGGGCGCGCCCTTCTCGGCGCCCTCGCGCGAGCCGTAGAACTTGATCATCGTGGCGTAGCCGATCTCGGTGCGCGGACCCTTTTTCAGCGCCGCGACATAGGGCGGATGGCCGCCAACCAGACGGCTGAGATGTTCGGTCGAATGGGCGCCGAATTTGCGCCACATCGAATCGAGGAAATGGCCCACCCCCTCGGGCACCGGCCGGCTCTCGACATTGTAGGGCTTGCCGTTGGCCAGCATGCGGAAAATGGTCGGCTCCACCGGCCCCATCTCGTCGGCGACGAACACGGCGGGCATCAGCTTGGCGCCGCGATTGAGGGCGCCGTAATAGCTTTGCGACAGATACAGCAGGCGCTGCAATTTCTGCGGTTGCAGATATTCGTTCTCGTCGAGCGCCCGGTCGAGAAACCAGAACACCACGTCGAGGGTCGAGTCCACGGCTGACGCCATATGCGTTTCACTCCCGTCCGCCAGTCTCGCCCGCCGGCCGCGCGGGCGCCACATAGGATAGCGGAACGGCCCCGGCCCGCGCCACAGGGCGCTTGACCGCCCGGCGTCATGGATCGCAGTCTTGACGCCGGAACGAGGCCGCGAGGAAACATCGCATGCGCATAACCCTGTCGGTCAATGGCCGCGAAGTCGTGGCGGAGGTCGAGCCGCGCACCCTGCTGGTCACCTTGCTGCGCGAGCGGCTGGCGCTGACCGGCACCCATGTCGGCTGCGACACCGGGCAGTGCGGCGCCTGCACCGTCCATCTCGACGGGCGCGCCGTGAAGTCGTGCATGGTTCTGGCCGCCCAGGCCGATGGCCGCCACGTCACCACCGTCGAGGGGCTGGCCGACGGCGACACCCTGCACCCAATGCAGGAGGCGTTCCGCGAACACCACGCGCTGCAATGCGGCTTTTGCACGCCGGGCATGGTGATGGCGGCGCTCGATCTCGGCGCCGAGGCGTCCGATTCGCGCGCCGTGCGCGACGGGCTGGACGGCAATCTGTGCCGCTGCACCGGCTATCACGGCATCGTCGAGGCGGTGATGGCCGCAAGGAGCCGAGCCGATGCACCCCTTTGAATACCTGCGCCCGCGCGGCCTGGCCGAAGCCATCGCCGCCTTCCGCGCCTCCCACGACGCGCGTTGGCTGGCCGGCGGCCAGACCCTGATCCCCACCCTGAAGCTGCGACTGGCCAGCCCCGCCCTGCTGATCGACCTGCGCGAGGTGCCGGACCTGGGCGGCATCCGCGTCGAGGCCGACCGGGTGGTGATCGGCGCGATGACCATCCACGCCGAGGTCGCCGCCTCGCCCGAACTGCGCGCCGCCCTGCCCGCCCTGGCGACGCTGGCCGGCGGCATCGGCGACCGTCAGGTGCGCAACATGGGAACCCTGGGCGGCTCGATCGCCGCCTGCGACCCGGCCGCCGATTATCCCGCCGCGCTGCTGGCGCTCGGCGCCGAGATCCGCACCGATCGCCGCGCCTTGAGCGCCGACGACTTCTTCCTGGGCATGTTCGAGACGGCGCTGGAGCCCGACGAGGTGGTGACCTCGGTCGCCGTTCCCCTGCCCCGCGCCGCCGCCTATGCCCGCATCGACAACCCCGCCTCGCGCTACGCCCTGGCCGGAGTCTTCGTGGCCCGCTTCGACGACGCCGTGCGGGTGGCGGTCACCGGCGCCGCTCCGGCCGTCTTCCGGGCCGACGCGATCGAGCGCGCCCTGTCGGCCGACTTCTCGCCCGCCGCCCTGGACGGCATCGCCATCGACCCCGACGGCCTGAACGAGGACATGCACGCCAGCGCCGAATACCGCGCCCATCTGATCGGCGTCCTGGCCCGCCGGGCGGTCGTGGCGGCATCGTAATGATCCACCGCCGCCTGCTGCGCCTGATCCGCTTCGTCGCGGTGGCGGCGGCGGTGTTGGCGGTCACGGCGGGCGCGGCTTTGCTGCTGGCGCCCAAGCTGGTCGAGCGGCTGGCGGAAAGCGAGCTGGAGCGGCGAACCGGCGCTCCGGTGCGGCTCGCGGTGGATTCCCTCGGGCTGGGGCGCACGGTGGTGCGCGACATCGAACTGGGGCCGGGCGATCTGGAGGTGCGCCGGCTGGTGTTCACCTACGACCCCTTCGACCTGATCTGGCGCGGCGCCATCCGCAAGATGCGCGTCGAGGGCATGGCCTTGCGCGGCCGGCTGGGCGACGAGGTCTCGCTGGGCGCCTTGGCGCCTTTGCTGGCCCGCGACGGGGCGGCGGGACGCGGCGTCTCGATCGACAGCGTGTCGGTCGAGGACTCCCGCTTGCTGCTCGACACGCCGATCGGGCCGCGCGGCGGGCCGGTCGAGGCGCGGCTGGAACGCAAGGACGGAGGACGGGTGTTCCACCTGCGCGCGGCGCTCGCCGAGGCGCTGGAGGGCACCCCCCTGGCCAGCGGCGACGACACCTCTCTCAGCCTGACCGTCTCGATGACCGAGGCCGGCAATATCGCCGGCTTCGTCCGCCTGGACGGCGCGACCCTGTTCGCCGACCTGGACATCACCCGCGTCGAGGACGTGGTGCGGGTGAAGGCCCGCGACGAGATCCGCGTCACCGCGCCGCGCCTGCCCCCCGAATTGCTGACCCTGATCGGTCTGTCGGGCTATGACGGGCCGTTGTCGCTGCGGCTGCGGGCGCCCGGCGGCGGGCCGCTGGAGGTCACCACGCGCGGTGTCGGCGACGCTTTGGAGACCAACGCCGCGCTACGCCTCGACCTCGACGCCGGCGAGCGCGCCCGGCTGGCCATCGAGACGGCCGGCTCGGTGCGCTACCTGACCGATGGC
>JADFZP010000280.1:544-5092 GCA_015232485.1 Alphaproteobacteria bacterium | reverse complement strand
GGCGGTGACACGTGGATGCCCGTGTCAAGCACGGGCATGACGGCGAAGGGTCGGGTCATGCGGTATGACGGCCAAAATCAGCGCGTTGGTCTTCCCGCTTCGCCCTTAGGAAGGCTTCGACATCGAAGGGCCGCGGCGGCCCGCTGGCCTCGCCATCGATCAGCGCCGCTCGCAGGACTTCGCTCTTCTCGTCTTCGTCGGACATATCACCCCTCCTCCTCGACCACGTCCACCGCGACTTCCACCTTGTGATCGCCGCCGCCCAGCACGACGCCGCGCAGGGGGCTGACGTCGTCGTAGTCGCGGCCCCAGGCGACGACGACGTGCTCGGGTCCGGCCATCGCGTCGTTGGTGGGGTCGAGATCGAGCCAGCCCCAGCCGGGCAGATGAACCGACAGCCAGGCGTGGCTGGCGTCGGCGCCGACCAGTCGTTCCTGGCCAAGCGGCGGCGTGGTGCGGATGTAGCCGCTGACATAGCGCGCGGCGAGGCCCATGGCGCGCAGGCAGGCGATGCCGGCGTGGGCGAAGTCCTGGCAGACGCCGCGCCGTTCCTCGAACACGGTGGCCAGCGGGGTGCCCACGGTGGTGGCGTCGGCGTCGAAGGCGAAATCGGCGTGAATGCGGGCCGACAATTCCAAGGCCGCCTCGGCCAACGGCCGGCCGGGCGGGAAGCTCAAGGCGGCGTAGTCGGCCGCCTCGGCCAAGGATGGCACCTGCGGCGAGTCGAACAGGAAATCCATCGCCTCGGGGGCCGGTTGGACGGCATCCCAGGCGATGGGCACCAGCGGCGGCGGCTGTCGAAGTCCCGTCTCGACCATGAACGACGCCTCGACCTTCAGGGTGCGGTGCGGCTCCTGGATGGTGAAGAAGGTGGTCGGATTGCCGAAATAGTCGCGCCGGCCGTCATGCAGCACGGCCGGCTCGGGGTGGATCGCCAGAGTCACCACCCCGACCGTCTGACCGGGCACCAGACGCGGCCGCAGATGGGCGGCGTGGTGGGAAAGCTGCACCGCCTCGCCATAGCGGTAGGTGGTCAGGTGGCGGACGCGGAATTTCACGGCAGCGCCTCCATCGGCGGGGTGGGCAGCCGCCATTGCGCATGGGTGAAATAGGTCCGCGAGATTTCCTCGGACAACTGCCACAACCGGCTGCGCAGGAAATCGAGCAGCCGTTCGGCGTCGTCGTAGCCGGCGGCGTCCTCGTCCCATTTGGACAAGACCAGAACCTCGGTGGTGCGGATGGTGCCGCACAGGATGGTCATCAGCCGCTGCTCGGGCTGGAAAAAGCCGCTGGCCCCGCCCAGCGTGGCGAGGCTGTCGACGTGGCGCGACAGCACGGCCAACTGAAAGCCCAGCGAGCGCGGATTGCTTTCGTCGCACAGCAGCAGATCGAGCACACCCGCCAGCCGCGGCGAGGCGAGATAGCGCGAGCGGTAGGTCATCACGCTGTCCCAGATCTCCAGCAGCAAATCGAGCGGCACGTCGTCCTCGCCCTCGACCCCGGCCACCGCGCCCGACACCGTGTCGACGATGGCGATGGCCCGTTCCAGCCGGCGGCCGGAATCGAGGAACAGCCATTGCGGCCCGCGCGTCATGTTCTCCATGGCGAGGCCGCTGACCGCCTCGATGGTCAGCACCACGGCGCCCAGCCGGCCGATCAGGTCGCCGTCGGCCGGTTCGGATTCGAGCAGCGCCACCTCTTCCCGCAGCCGCTGCAAGGCGCGCCAGGTGTCGATCGACAGCCGGTCGCGCAAATGCGTGCCGACCAGCAACAGGCGCTCGACCGAGGTGAACAGCCCGCCCTCGGCGATGCGCTTGGGCAGTTCGGCCAGGGTGTCGGGCAGCCCCAGCCCGAACGGCTTCATGGCGCGCAGCAGCGCCTCGCCGTGTCCGCTGTCGGTCTGGTGCAGGCTGTCCTCGGCGTGGCGCAAGCTGGTGCGCAGCAGGCGGGTGATCGCCTCGCAACGCTCGAGGTAGCGGCCCAGCCAGAACATGTTGTCGGCGACCCGGCTGGGCAGGTCGCGGTTGTCGCGGGTCAACTTGACCACCGGGGCGCGGCCGCGCTCGGCCGCCGCCGGGTCGCGCCGTTCGTCCGACAGGATCCACACGTCCTTGTTGCCGCCGCCGCCGCTTTGCAGCCGCGCCGCCAACAGATCGGCCTCGGGCGAGACGCGCACCAGCCCGCCCGGCATCACCTCCCAGCCGCGCTCGGTGGCCACCGCGAAGACGCGCAGCACGGCATGCTGGGGTTCCAGCCGGCCCTCGACCCACACCGGCACGGTGGCGTTGCCGCCCATCTCCTGCCCCACCCATTCCCACGGGCGGGCGGTGATCGCCTCGGTCAGCGCCTCGCGTTCGGCGGCCGACAGGGTGGCGCCGATCTTCGGCTTCGAGCGGCTGGCGAAGGCGGGCCGCAGCACCAGCCGGTCGAGATTGGCCAGCACCTCGCGACAGGCCGAGGGCTCGCCGCACCACAGCGTCCGCACCGAGGGCATCAGCAGCTCCTCGGCCAGCAGTTCGCGCGCGATCGAGGGCAGGAAGCCCATCATCGCGGCGCCGTCCAGCAGCCCCGAGCCGATCGCGTTGACCATCGCCACGTTGCCGGCCCGCGCCGATTGCAGCAGCCCGGCCACCCCCAGCGTGGAATCGCCGCGCAGTTCCAGTGGATCGCACCAGCCGCCGCCGGTGCGGCGCAAGATCACGTCGACCTGTTGCAGGCCGGTCAGCGCCTTGAGATAGACCTTGTCGTCGCGCACCGTCAGGTCCTCGCCCTGGACCAGGGTGACGCCCAGGTGACGCGCCAGGAAGGCGTGTTCGAAATAGGTCTCGTTGTAGGGGCCGGGGGTCAGCAGCACGACCCGCGGATCGTCGCGGCGGCGCGGCGACAGCGCCTGCAACGAGCGGCGCAGCGCGTCGAAGAACGGCCCCAGCCGCTCGACGTGCAGGGCGCGGTGGAATTCGGGCAGCACGCGGCTGACGATCGAGCGGTTCTCCAGCGCGTAGCCGGCCCCCGCTGGGCTTTCGGTGCGATCGCCGACCACCCGCCACTGGCCGTCCGGTCCGCGCGCCAGATCGGCGGCGTAGTGGTGCAGCCAGTGCCGCCCGCTGGGCACCCAGCCGGCGCAAGGCCGCAGGAAACCGGGATTGGCGTGCAGCAAGGCGGCCGGCACCAGCCCCTTGGCGATCAGGCCGCGCCGCCCGTAGAGATCGGCCAGGATGGAATCGAGCAGGGTGGCCCGCTGCCGCACGGCGCCGACGATCGCGGCCCATTCGCCCGCCGGCAGGATCACCGGCAGCGGATCCAGCCGCCACAGCCGGTCCAGCCCATCGGGGTCGCCATGCACGTCGTAGGTGACGCCGTTCTCGCGCAGCAGCCGCTGGCCCAATTCCCAGCGGCGGCGCAGCTCCTCGGGCGGAAGCTGCATCAGGCCGTCGGTGAATTCGCGCCAATGGGGGCGCGGGCCGGCGCCCGGCTCCAGCATCTCGTCATGGATGCCGGGCCGGGGCTGGTAGAACTCCTCGAAACGCCTTTGGATCATCGCCTCCCGCCCAAGCACCTTAGTTTAGCCTGAGGTCCAGGGTGTTTGGGTAGTCCGGATGGATGTTCGCCTCCCGCACCGCGATCGGCCCCTGGGTGTGGCCGAACGGGAAGAAGCGGGCGCGGCGCCGCGCCTCGGCCTCGAACGAATTGACCGGGAAGGTCTGGTAGTTGCGCCCGCCCGGATGGGCGACGTGGTGGGTGCAGCCGGCCACCGCCTGACCGCTGGCCCGGTCGACCAGATCGATGACCAGCGGCGAATGCACGCCGATGGTCGGATGCAGGCAGGATGGCGGCCACCAGGCGCGGTAACGCACCCCGGCCACCCATTCGCCCGAGACGCCGGTCGGCGCCAGCGGCACGATCCGCCCGTTGCAGGCCACCGCCCAGCGGTCGCCGACCATGCCCGAAACCTTGATCTGCAAGCGCTCGACCGAGGAATCGACATAGCGCACGGTGCCGCCGGCCCCGCCCTCCTCGCCCATCACATGCCAGGGCTCCAGCGCGGTGCGCACCTCCAGCCGGATTCCGGCATGGCCGATCTCGCCCACCACCGGGAAGCGGAATTCGAGATGCGGCGCGAACCACGCCGGGTCGAAGGCGAATCCGCCCTGTCCGAGATGGTCCAGCACCTCGCCCAGATCGCGCTCCAGCCAATGCGGCAGCATGAAGCGGTCGCGCAAGGCCTGGCCCCAGCGCACCAGCTTGCCGCCATAGGGCTGGTCCCAGAAGCGCGACACCAGGGCGCGCAGCAGCAATTGCTGCACCAGACTCATGCGCGGATGGGGCGGCATCTCGAAGGCGCGGAACTCGACCAGCCCCAGCCGCCCGGTCGGGCCGTCGGGCGAGTAAAGCTTGTCGATGCAGATTTCGGTGCGGTGGGTGTTGCCGGTGGCGTCGACCAGCAGGTTGCGCATGATGCGGTCGACCAGCCAGGGCGCCACCTCGGTTCCCTTCGGCGGAAGCTGGGACAGGGCGATCTCCAGCTCGTACATGTTGTCGTCGCGCGCC
>JADFZP010000280.1:0-534 GCA_015232485.1 Alphaproteobacteria bacterium | reverse complement strand
GATGCTGGCTGGTCGGGCCGATGAACAGGCCCGAGAACAGGTAGCTCAGGCTGGGATGGTTCTGCCAGAAACGCACCATGCTGCCCAGCAGATCGGGGCGGCGCAGGAACGGGCTGTCGGCCGCCTCGCGCGCCCCCAGCACCATGTGGTTGCCGCCGCCCGTGCCGACATGGCGGCCGTCGAGCATGAACTTCTCGCTGCCCAGCCGGGCCAGCCGGGCCTCCTCGTACAGGGTCTCGGTGTCTTCGACCAGTTCGCGCCAATTCGACGACGGCTGGACGTTGACCTCGATCACGCCGGGATCGGGGGTGACCTTGATAAGGCGCAGCCGCTGGTCCTGCGGCGCCGGATAGCCCTCGACGCGCACCGGGGTACCCAGCGCCGCCGCCGTGTCCTCGACCGCGGCGATCAGGTCGAGGAATTGTTCCGCCGTCTCGACCGGCGGCAGGAAGACGTTCAGGCAGCCCTCGCGCGGCTGCACGCACAGCGCCGTGCGCACCCGCTCCGACGCATCCTTTTCCGCCTCGGGCGCGG
>JADFZP010000279.1 GCA_015232485.1 Alphaproteobacteria bacterium | reverse complement strand
CCAGCCGCCATTGCGGCGGCGGCCAAGCGCGCGGCACGCGCGCGCCCGGCGAGGGACGAACCAAACCATACGAACCTCGCAAGAGGTTCGTATGAGCACCGAAGTCCATCGCGTTCGCATGATGATGGAATTGCGCCGCCAGGGGGTCTCGGACGAGCGCGTGCTGGCGGCCATCGAGCGCATCCCGCGCGAGTTGTTCGTGGCCCGCCATTTCCTCGACCAGGCTTACGAGGCCAACGCCCTGCCGATCGCTTGCGGCCAGACCGTCTCGAACCCGGTGGTGGTCGGGCTGATGACCCAGGCGCTGGAGGTCGGCGATCGTATGAAGGTGCTGGAGATCGGCACCGGCTCGGGCTATCAGGCGGCGGTGCTGTCGCGGCTGTGCCGCCGGCTTTACACCGTCGAGCGCCACAAGTCCCTGCTCAAGGAGGCGGAAGGCCGCTTCCACCGCCTGCGCCTGCACAACATCACCTCGATCGCCGGCGACGGGACGCGCGGCTGGCCCGAGCAGGCGCCGTTCGACCGGATCATGGTCACGGCGGCCGCCTCGGAACTGCCCCAGGCGCTTTACGAGCAACTGGCGATCGGCGGCCTGATGGTGCTGCCCAAGGACAAGGAGGCCGGCAACCAAGTGGTCTTGCTGGTCCGCCGCGTCGCCGAGGGACTCCCTGAGATCGAGGAGTTGTTTCCCACCAAATTCGTTCCCCTGGTCAAGGGGCTGCCGCAGCATTGACGCGGTCGCCTCAGCGTGTATGCTGTCACGCTAATATAGCTTCCAACGAGGGGACGAGGAAATGGGCTACGCCGATCTCGAAAAGACCGCCAACGGCTATCTGGTGGAAACCGGCGACTGGAACGAGGAAGTCGGGAAGGAAATCGCCGCCGCCGAGGGTATCCAGCTCACCCAGAAGCATTGGGACCTGATCAACTACCTCCGCGAAGAGTATTTCGAGAACGCCGGTCACCAGCCCAACGAGCGCGCCATGGTCAAGGACATGAGCGAGCGGTGGGGCGAGAAGATCGGCACCAAGGATCTTTACGACCTGTTTCCGATGCAGCCCTCGAAGCAGGCCTGCAAGATCGCCGGCCTGCCCGAGACCAAGCGCAAGGGCGGCTACTGAGAAACACCAGCCAAGCCACCGGAACGCCCGGTGGCTTGGCGATGGCTGGGGTAACGGCATGTCCACAGTGGAAAACGGCGTCGTCGTCACGCTGAACCATCGGGTGACCGACATCGACGGCATGCTGGTCGACGACGGCGACAAGCCGATCGTCTATCTTCATGGATCGCCCGAAGGCATCTTCCCCAAACTGGCCGCCGCCTTGGAGGGCAAGCGGGTGGGCGAGTCGATCACCGTGACCTTGCCGCCCGAAGACGCCTTCGGCGCCTTTCGCGACGAATTGATCCTGGCCGAGCCTCGCGGGGACTTCCCGCCCGATTTGGCGGTGGACACCGTGTTCGAGGGTGGCAAGGAGGGCGAGGAGGGCACGGTGTATTTCCGCGTGACCGCCATCGAGGACGAACATGTGATCCTCGACGCCAATCACCCCCTGGCCGGAATGACCCTGATTTTCAACGCGACGGTGGCGGCGATTCGCGACGCCACGCCCGAGGAACTCGCCCAAGAGCAGTGGCGCCCGGACGAATGACCGCCCCCCGCTGGTCGTAAGCCCGGCATCAGCCCGGTCGGGGGCCATTGCCATCCCGGCGGCCAGCCCGTAAAGTGCGGGCCGAATCCCCATGTCGAGGGCTGCGATGCGCCTTTCCGTCTATTTCCTGCCGACTCTCAAGGAAACCCCGGCCGAGGCGCAAATCGTCTCGCACCGGCTGATGCTGCGCGCCGGAATGATCCACCAGGAGGCGGCGGGCATCTATTCCTGGCTGCCGCTCGGCCTGCGCGTGCTGCGCAAGGTCGAAGCGATCGTGCGCGAGGAGCAGGACGCCGCCGGCGCCCAGGAACTGTTGATGCCGACCATCCAGCCGGCCGAGCTGTGGCGCGAGTCCGGCCGCTACGACGCCTATGGCAAGGAGATGCTGCGCATCCGCGACCGCCACGACCGCGAGATGCTGTTCGGCCCGACCAACGAGGAGATGGTCACCGCCATCTTCCGCTCCTACGTCAAAAGCTATCGCGACCTGCCGCGCAATCTTTACCACATCCAGTGGAAGTTCCGCGACGAGGTGCGCCCGCGTTTCGGCGTGATGCGCGGTCGCGAATTCCTGATGAAGGACGCCTATTCCTTCGACGTCGACCCCGAGGGCGCCCGCCGCTCTTACGAGGCGATGTATCTGGCCTATCTGAAGACCTTCCAGCGCATGGGCCTGACGGCGGTGCCGGTCAAGGCGGAATCGGGCGCCATCGGTGGCGACATGAGCCAGGAATTCCAAATCCTGGCCGAGACCGGCGAAAGCACCGTGTTCTACGACGCCGCCTTCGAGGAGATGACCAAGGACGGCGCCCAGCCCGACGTCGCCGCGCTGCGCAAGCTGTACGCCGCCGCCGAGGAGAAGCACGACCCCGCCAACTGCCCCGTGCCGCCCGACCGGCTGCGCACCGCCAAGGGCATCGAAGTGGGCCACATCTTCTATTTCGGCACCAAATACTCGAAGTCGATGAACCTCGTGGTCACCGGTCCCAAGGGCGAGGAGATCTTCCCCGAGATGGGGTCCTACGGCATCGGCGTGTCGCGTCTGGTCGGCGCGGTGATCGAGGCCAGCCACGACGATGCGGGCATCATCTGGCCCGAGCCGGTGGCGCCCTTCAAGGTCGGCCTGATCAATCTGAAAAGCGGCGACGCCAAATGCGACGCCGTCTGCGACGACCTTTACGCGCGCCTGTCGGCGGCCAAGGTCGAGGTCTTGTACGACGACCGCGATTTGCGCGCCGGCCCCAAATTCGCCGACATGGACCTGATCGGCCTGCCCTGGCAGGTGATCGCCGGCCCGAAGGGCGTGGCGGCCGGAGTGGTCGAACTGAAGAACCGCCGCACCGGCGAGCGCAGCGAGATGTCTGTCGAGTCCGTGATGGCTCGGCTTGTCGAAGGGAATTAGAAACACCAAGGACACCAAGGACACAAAGGGAGTTCTTGGTGTCCTTTGTGTCCTTTGTGTTTCAATCTCCTTAGGAGTTGCCGGATTTGTTCAACGCCTTCGAACGCTTGGTGGCGCTGCGCTATCTCAGGGCCAGGCGCAGCGAGGGCTTCATTTCGGTGATCGCCTGGTTCTCGCTGATGGGCATCGCGCTCGGCGTGGCGACGCTGATCATCGTGATGGCGGTGATGAACGGCTTCCGCCACGAATTGCTGGGCCGCATCCTGGGGTTGAACGGCCATGTCGGCATCTATGCCGCCGAGGGGCCGCATCTCGAAGGCTTCGACGAGTTGGCCAAGGCGATCCGCGGCATGCCGCATGTGATCCGCGTCTCGCCGACCGTCGAGGGGCAGGTGATGGCCACCCATGACGGCAACGCGGCCGGCGCGGTGGTGCGCGGCGTGCGTCCCGACGATCTGTCGACCCGCCCGATCATCATCAACGGGGTGCGCGAGGGCAAGCTGGCCGACTTCAAGGGCGACGACCGCGTGGTGATCGGCGATCGGCTGGCCCGCAAGCTGGGCATCGGGGTGGGCGACACCATCACGCTGCTGTCGCCGCAAACCACCTCGACGGCGTTCGGCCGGGTGCCGCGCATGAAGGGCTACACGGTCGCCGCGACCTTCAACATCGGCATGTACGAATACGATTCCAGCTTCGTGTTCCTGCCGCTCGAGGCGGCGCAGGTTTATTTCCAGGCCCGCGACGCGGTGACCCATATCGAGGTGCTGCTCGACAATCCCGATCTGGTGCCCGAGCTTCGCCAGCAAATCCTCGCCGCCGCCAAGACGGGCGTGCGGCTGTACGATTGGCAACAGGCCAATGCCAGCTTCTTCAACGCCATCCAGGTCGAGCGGAACGTGATGTTCCTGATCCTGACCCTGATCATCCTGGTGGCGGCGTTCAACATCATCTCCAGTCTGATCATGCTGGTGAAGAACAAGGGCCGCGACATCGCCATCCTGCGCACCATGGGCGCGACGCGCGGCATGATCACCCGCATCTTCTTCCTGGCGGGGGCCAGCGTGGGCGTGATCGGCACGATCGCCGGGGTGGGGCTGGGCCTCGTCTTCTCGCTGAACATCGAAAGCATCCGCCAAGTGCTGGAGCGCGCCACCGGCGCCAACCTGTTCGACGCCGAAATCCGCTTCCTGTCGCAACTGCCGGCCCGCGTCGAAATCGACGAGGTGGTCGCGGTGGTGCTGATGGCGCTGTTCCTGTCCTTCGCCGCCACCATCTACCCGGCATGGCGCGCCTCGCGCCTGGACCCGGTCGAGGCGTTGCGCCATGAGTGAGGCCCTGGTCCTCGACAAGGTCACCCGCGGCTTCGTCCAAGGCGGCGAGCGGCTGGAGGTTCTGACCGGCGCCTCGCTGACCGTGCGAAGCGGCGAGATCGTCGCCCTGGTCGGCCCCTCGGGGGCGGGCAAATCGACGCTGCTCCACATCGCCGGCCTGCTCGAACGCCCCGACGGCGGCGCCGTCCAAATCGGCGGCGAGGACGCCGGCAATCTCTCGGACGACCACCGCACCCGCCTGCGCCGCGAGCATCTGGGCTTCGTCTATCAGTACCACCACCTGTTGCCGGAATTCTCGGCGCTGGAGAACGTCGCCGTCCCCCAGATGATCGCCGGAGTCCCCCGCGCCAAAGCCAACGAGCGCGCCCTCGACCTCCTGACCCGCTTAGGCCTCGCCCCGCGCGCCACCCACCGCCCGGCGCAACTCTCGGGAGGCGAGCAGCAACGCGTCGCCATCGCCCGCGCCCTGGCCAACCGCCCCCGCCTGCTGCTGGCCGACGAACCCACCGGCAATCTCGACCCGCACACCTCGGAAAAGGTGTTCGACGAACTCCTGCGCCTCGTCCGCGACGAGGGCCTGGCCGCCCTGATCGCCACCCACAACCCCGAACTCGCCCGCCGCATGGACCGCATGGTGACGTTGCGCGACGGGACGCTGGTCGAGGTGACGGCGATTCGCCAGCCGGGCTGACACCCTGCGGTTGCCATAGGCCGTTCGGGTT
>JADFZP010000278.1 GCA_015232485.1 Alphaproteobacteria bacterium | reverse complement strand
GCGTGAAAATCGGAAGGCCACTCCTCTGCGCCGGAAAGGACGCGAAGGGGTTAGCGCCTTCGGGCCGCCAGCATCCCCCGTCTTGCCCCCGCGCCGAGCCGGGTGCATAAACGAAGGAAGCCGAGGGAGATGGGAATGGAGCATGTGGGCATCGTCGGGGCGGGAGCCTGGGGCACGGCTCTGGCCGTCACCGCGACTCGGGCCGGCCGCCGGGCCACGCTGTGGGCGCACGAGCCCGAGGTGGCCCGCGCGATCGACGAACGCCACGAGAATCCGCTTTATCTGCCCGGCGTCGCCTTGCCGCCTGAGATCGCCGGCACCACCGATCTGGCGGTGCTGGCCGGGGCCGACATCGTCGTGCTGGTGCCGCCCGCCCAGCATTTGCGGTCCGTCTGCAAGGGGCTGGCGCCTCATTGGCGGCGCGGCACCCCGGCCTTGATCGGCGCCAAGGGGATCGAGGAAGGCTCGTTCCTGCTGCTGACCGAAGTCCTGGCCGAGGCGCTGCCCGAGGCGGTGCCCGCCGTGCTGTCCGGCCCGACCTTCGCCGCCGAGGTGGCGCGCGGCCTGCCCACCGCGGTCAGCGTCGCCTGCGCCGATCAGGCGCTTGGCCGCCGCATGGTCGAGGCGCTGGGCACCCCCTCGTTTCGGCCCTATTGGGGCGACGACCCGCTGGGCGCGCAGATCGGCGGCGCCGTCAAGAACGTGCTGGCCATCGCCTGCGGCATCGTCGCGGGCCGCCAACTGGGCGACAACGCCCGCGCCGCCCTGCTGACCCGCGGCCTGGCCGAAATCCTGCGTCTGGCCGAGGCCAAGGGCGGTCGCCGCGAGACCCTGATGGGCCTGTCGGGCCTGGGCGATTTGATCCTCACCGCCACCTCGACGCAGTCGCGCAACACCTCGCTGGGCATGGCGCTGGGCGAGGGACGCAGCCTCGACTCGGTGCTGTCCGAACGCCGCACCGTCGCCGAGGGCGTCTACACCGCCCGCTCGGTGATCGGCTTGGCGAACCGATTGGGCGTCGAGATGCCGCTGTGCGAAGCGGTCGATGCCGTGCTGCACCGCGGCGCCGATCTGGACGAAACCATCCGCGGCCTGCTGGCGCGACCCTTCAAGGCCGAGATCGGGTAAAAAAGGAGACTCTTCATGCCCCTGTTCGTGGTGACCTGCGTGGACAAGCCCGGCCACGCGCCGGTGCGCGCCGCCAATCGCGACGCGCATCTGGAATTCGTGCGCGCGGCCGGGCGCGCGGTGGTGGTGGCCGGGCCGACCCTGACCGACGATCTGGCGGGGATGAACGGCAGCGTGCTGGTGCTCGACTTCCCCGACCGCGCCGCCGTCGAGGCGCATCTGGCGCGCGATCCCTACAGCTTGGCAGGTCTGTTCGAAAGCGTTACAATCAAGCCCTTCAAGCTGGTGATCGACAACCGCTGATGGCCCATTGGCTGCTCAAGACCGAACCCGGCGCCTGGTCCTGGACCGACCAGCGGCGGGTGGGCGTCGAGCCCTGGACGGGTGTGCGCAACTGGCAAGCGGCGCGCCATCTGAAGGCCATGCGCCTGGGCGATCGCGCGTTCTTCTATCATTCGGTGGCGGAACGCAGCATCGTCGGCGTGGTCGAGGTGGTGCGCGAGGCCTATCCCGACCCCACCGACCCCAAGGGCCGGTTCGTCTGCGTCGACGTCCAGGCGGCCGAGGCGCTGCCCCGTCCGGTCACCCTGGCCGAAATCAAGGCGGACCCCGCCTTCGGCGAATTGCCGCTGGTGCGTCAGTCGCGGCTTTCGGTGATGCCGATCGACGACGAATCCTGGGCGCGCCTCCGCCGCATGGGCGGGCTCGAACCGTGACGCCCCTATGCCCGGTCGATTCGATCGAGGATCCCGGCTCGGCTGGTTTCGTGATCGAAACGACAGACGGCCGCAAGCGGGCGATCATGGTCGTCAAGGCGAATGGCCACTTGCGCGGTTATGTCAATCACTGTCCCCACCGCGGCCATCCTTTGGATTTCACGCCCGGGCGCTTTCTCGACATCACGCGGACCTTCGTGCTGTGCGCCAGTCACGGGGCGTTGTTCTCGGTCGAGACCGGACGCTGCCTGGACGGTCCCTGCCTGGGCGACGGCCTCGAGCCGGTGGCCCTGGTGGTCGCCGATGGCATGATCATGGCCGAAACGACATAAGGGCGGCATACCGCTTTCGTAAAGTTGCGCCATGCACCCCGGGAATAGTTGGTTCATGCGTCATGGCCTTGTTTCGCAGTGCAAAATTGACCATACTTGCCCGCTATTAAGCCTTAGGGATTTGGATGGCGCCTTCGGCTATGCCATGCCCGTCCCAGCAACAGGGAGATCCTGGCCAACATGTCCGAGACGCATGTATTCCCCGTTCCCGCCGAGGTCGCCAAGTCGGCCTGGGTGGATGAAAAGAAATATGTCGAGATGTATGACCGCTCGGTAAAGGACCCCGAAGGCTTCTGGGGCGAGCACGGCAAGCGAATCGACTGGATCAAACCCTATACCAAGGTGAAGGACACCTCGTTCTCGGGCGACGTTCACATCCGCTGGTACCATGACGGTACGCTGAACGCCTCGGTCAACTGCCTGGATCGCCATCTCGCGACGCGCGGCGACCAGACGGCGATCATCTGGGAGGGCGACAGCCCCGACGAAAGCGCCCACATCACCTATCGCGATCTGCACGAGCGGGTTTGCCGCCTGTCCAACGCCATGGAATCGATGGGCGTCAAGAAGGGCGACCGGGTGACCATCTATCTGCCGATGATCCCCGAGGCCGCCGTGGCCATGCTGGCCTGCGCCCGCATCGGCGCGGTCCATTCGGTGGTGTTCGGCGGCTTTTCGCCCGACAGCCTGGGCGGCCGCATCCAGGATTGCGATTCGAACCTGCTGATCACGGCGGACGAGGGTCTGCGCGGCGGCCGCAAGGTTCCGCTGAAGGCCAACGCCGACAAGGCGGTGGACAACTCGCCGTGCATCAAGAACGTGATCGTGGTCAAGCGCACCGGCGGCGACGTCCCCATGAAGGCCGGTCGCGACGTCTGGTATCACGACATCTGCGCCGCCGCTTCGCCCGACCACAAGCCGGCCGAGTTGAACGCCGAGGACCCGCTGTTCATCCTTTACACCTCGGGTTCGACCGGCAAGCCGAAGGGGGTGCTGCACACCACCGGCGGCTACATGGTCTACGCCTCGATGACGCATCAATACGTCTTCGACTACAAGGACGGCGAAGTCTATTGGTGCACGGCGGATGTGGGCTGGGTGACCGGCCACAGCTACATCCTGTACGGGCCGCTGGCCAATGGCGCGATCAGCCTGATGTTCGAGGGCGTGCCCAACTACCCCAGCGTCTCGCGCTTCTGGGAAGTGGTCGACAAGCACCAGGTCAACATCTTCTACACCGCCCCCACCGCCATCCGCGCCCTGATGCGCGAGGGCGAGGAGCCGGTGCGCCGGACCAGCCGCAAGTCGCTGCGCCTGTTGGGTTCGGTCGGCGAGCCGATCAATCCCGAAGCCTGGATGTGGTACTACAACGAGGTGGGTGACGCCCGCTGCCCGATCGTCGACACTTGGTGGCAGACCGAGACCGGCGGCATCCTGATCACCCCGCTGCCGGGCGCCACCGCGCTGAAGCCCGGTTCGGCCACCCGTCCGTTCTTCGGCGTCCAGCCGCTGATGGTCGACGCCGAAGGCAACGAGCTGAAGGGCGCCTGCGAGGGCAATCTGTGCATCTCGGATTCCTGGCCGGGGCAGATGCGCACCGTCTATGGCGATCACGAGCGCTTCGTGCAGACCTACTTCACCACCTACAAGGGCTTCTACTTCACCGGCGACGGCGCGCGCCGCGACGAGGACGGCTATTACTGGATCACCGGCCGCGTCGACGACGTGATCAACGTGTCGGGCCACCGCATGGGCACCGCCGAGGTGGAAAGCGCCCTGGTCGCCCATCACAAGGTCGCCGAGGCCGCCGTGGTCGGCTATCCGCACGACATCAAGGGCCAGGGCATCTATGCCTATGTCACCTTGAAGACGGGCGAGAAGGCGACCGAGGAACTGCGCAAGGAACTGGTCAACTGGGTGCGCAAGGAGATCGGCCCGATCGCCTCGCCGGACCTGATCCAGTGGGCGCCGGGCCTGCCCAAGACCCGCTCGGGCAAGATCATGCGCCGCATCCTGCGCAAGATCGCCGCCAACGAGTTCGACGCGCTGGGCGACACCTCGACCCTGGCCGATCCGGCCGTGGTCGACGACCTTGTCGAGAACCGTCAGAACAAGGCGTAAGCCTTAGGAAGACCGATCAGGGGGGGCGGTTTTCCGCTCCCCCTTTTTTTTATCGCCCGCCGAAGATGGCGGTGCCGACCCGCACATGGGTCGCGCCTTCGCCGATGGCGATTTCGAAGTCGCCGCTCATGCCCATGCTGAGAACGGTCAGCCCGTTGCGCTCGGCGATGGCGCGCAGCAGCCGGAAATGCGGCGCGGGGTCCGCGTCGAAGGGCGGGATGCACATCAGGCCGGTCACCGGCAGTCCAAGGCGGTCGCGGCAGTCGGCGATGAAGGAATCGGCGCGCTCGGGCGCGATGCCGGCCTTTTGCGGCTCGGCGCCGGTGTTGACCTGGACCAGACAGGCGGGCCGGCGGTTCTGGCGCGCCATTTCGGCGGCCAGGGCGACGCCGAGTCGCGGGCGGTCAAGGGTTTCGATCACGTCGAACAGGGCCACCGCCTCGCGCGCCTTGTTGGTCTGCAACGGCCCGATCAGGTGAAGTTCGACATCCGGGTGCGGGGCCTTCAGTGTCGGCCACTTGGCTTGCGCCTCCTGGACCCGGTTCTCGCCGAACACCCGCTGCCCGGCGGCCAGGGCGGGGCGGATGCGGGGCGCGTCGTGGGTCTTGGAAACCGCCACCAGCGTCACCGGCCGCCCCGAAGCGCAGCGCGCGACGGCGTCGCGCACGGCGCGCAGGTTGGCTTCGACCTCGGCGTCTTCCATGGCGGCCTCGCGCGGGTTAGGGTGGGGAATGGCTCCGAAATTAGCAGAGATGGCGCGGCGGCTCAATTCGCGGCGGGGCCGCGCGCCCTTCCTGGTGGTGATGAGCGAC
>JADFZP010000277.1 GCA_015232485.1 Alphaproteobacteria bacterium | reverse complement strand
TGGCGTGGGCGGTGACACGTGGATGCCCGTGTCAAGCACGGGCATGACGGCGAAGCCGGTATGACCTAGCGCAGCCGCGAAGCGATCGCCTCGTAGCTTTCGACATTGTCGAGCGGGCCGATCGCCGCGATGGTCGGGCGGGTGGCGAAGATGCGCCGCGCGACGCGGGCCACGTGGGCCTCGTCGACCGCCTCGATGTTGGCTACGATCTCTTCAAGCGGAATCACCCGGCGATAGGCCATCCAGTTGCGGGCCAATTGCTCGGCGCGCGACGAGGTGCTTTCCAGGCTCATCAGCAGGCCGGCCTTGATCTGGGCGCGGGCGCGCTGCATCTCGGCGGCGTTGACGCTGTCGGCGACCTTGACGATCTCGTCGCAGACCACCGGCACCACCTCGGCGACCTCGGCGGGGCCCGTGCCGGCATAGTCCGCGAACAGCCCGCCATCGTCATAGGACGAGGTGAAGGAATAGATCGAATAGACCAGCCCGCGATTCTCGCGCACCTCTTGGAACAGGCGCGACGACATGCCGCCGCCCAACAGGGTCGACAGCATCGACGCGGCGTAGAAGTCGGGATCGGCGTAGGACGTGCCGTCGAAGCCGATCAGCAGATGGACCTGCTCGATATCGCGCTCCTCGCGGTAGTCGCCGCCGACATAGCGGGCGGTGTCCTTAGGCGTCGGATCGCGCGCGGCCAGTCCGGCGAAGCCCTCGGCGGCCATCTCGACCAGCCGGTCGTGCTCCAGGCGGCCGGCGGCGGCCAGCACCATGCGGTCGGCGCCGTAATTGCCGTTCATGTAGTCGAACACCGTGGCGCGCGACATGCCGCGCACCAGATCCTCGCTGCCCAGCACCGGCCGGCCCAGCGCCTGGCCGGGATAGGCGGTGGCCTGGAAATGATCGAAGATGATGTCGTCGGGGGTGTCGATCGCCTGGTTGATCTCTTGCACCACGACGGCCTGCTCGCGCTGCAACTCGGCCGGATCGAGGGTCGAGTTCTGCAAGATGTCGGCGATGATGTCGACCGCCAGCGGCAGGTCGTCGCGCAGGGTCTTGGCGTAATAGGCGGTCTGCTCGCGCGAGGTATAGGCGTTCAGATGGCCGCCCACCGCCTCGATCTCCTCGGCGATGCCGCGCGCCGTGCGCCGCCGGGTGCCCTTGAAGGCCATGTGCTCCAGCAGATGCGAGACGCCGTTGATCTCGGGTTGTTCGTGGCGCGTGCCGGCATCGACCCACACGCCCATCGAAACCGTCTCGACCGACTCCATCTTGTCGGTCATCACCAAAAGGCCGCTGGGCAGCCGCGTGACCTCGATCATCCGGCCACCTTGGCGCGGACGTAATCCGCCAGGGTCGCCGCGTCGTTGGGCAGCGCGTCGCAGCGTTCGGGCCGCTCGAACAAATCGGCGAGATGGCGCGGCAGGCCGGGGCGAACGCCGGTCGCCGCCTCGACGGCGGCCGGGAACTTGGCGGGATGGGCGGTGGCCAGGGCGACCATCGGCACCATGGGATCGCGGTTCATGGCGCGGCCGGCGGCCACCCCGATGGCGCTGTGGGGATCAAGCAGTTCGCCGGTCTCCTCGTGAAGGGTGCGGATGATCAGGCGGGTGGCCTCGTCGTCGACCCGGAAGCCGTCGAACAGCTCGCGCGAGCGGCGCCACGCCCCCTCGGGCAGGCGCATGGCGCCGGTGCCCCGGAATTCGGCCATCAGGGCCTCGACCTTGGCGCCGTCGCGCCCGACCAGGTCGAACAGCAGGCGCTCGAAATTGGACGACACCTGGATGTCCATGCTGGGGCTGAGCGTCGGAACCACGCCGCCCATGGTCATGGCGCCCGATTCGAAGAAGCGGGTCAGGATGTCGTTGCTGTTCGAGCCGACCACGAATCGTTCGATCGGCAGCCCCATGGCGCGCGCCGCGTAGCCCGCGTAGACATTGCCGAAATTGCCGGTCGGCACCGCGAACGAGAGTTTGCGGTCGGGCGCCCCCAGGGCGGTGGCGGCGGCGAAGTAATAGACGATCTGGGCCATGATGCGCGCCCAGTTGATCGAATTGACCGCCGACAGCCGCATCTCGTCGCGGAAAGCCAGATCGGCGAACAACGCCTTCACCAGATCCTGGCAGTCGTCGAAGGTGCCCTCGATGGCGACGTTGTGGACGTTGGGCGACAACACCGTGGTCATCTGGCGGCGCTGCACGTCCGAGACGCGGCCCTTGGGATGCAGGATCACGATGTCGATCGAGGCGCGGTCGCGGCACGCCTCGATGGCCGCCGAGCCGGTGTCGCCCGAGGTGGCGCCGACGATCGTCACCCGCTCGCCGCGCTGGCACAGCACATGGTCGAACAAGCGGCCCAGCAGTTGCAGGGCATGGTCCTTGAAGGCCAGGGTGGGGCCGTGGAACAGCTCCATCAGCCAGTCGCCGCGGCCCAGTTGGCGCAAGGGCGCCACCGCCTCGTGGCCGAAGGCGGCGCAGGTCTCGGAGACCAACTCGGCGAACTCGTCTTCGGGGATGGTTCCGCCCAGGAAGGGCAGCATCACCTTGACGGCCAAATCCTCGTAGGACAGCCCGGCCATGGCGCGGATCGCGTCGGGCTCGAATTGGGGCCAAGTCTCCGGCACGTACAGGCCGCCGTCGCGGGCGAGCCCGGTCAGCAGAACGTCGTCGAAGGCCAAAGCGGGCGCGTGCCCGCGGGTGCTGACGTAACGCAAGGATGGAGACTCCGAGTGGCCTTGGGCTTCGGTCCCAAGATTATACGCCCCGGACGGGCAAGGGAAGTCGCTCAGCCCAGATAGCGCCGCTTCAGATGCGCCTCGAAGACCGCCGCGTCAAGCGGGCGGCCCGTGGCCTGGGTCAGCAAATCCTGGGCGGACAGCAGCGAGGCCTTTTCGTGGATGTTGGTTCGCAGCCAGCCCAGCAGTCCCCCGAAGGCGCCGCGCGCCACCTGTTCGCCCAAATCCGGCAGGGCGCGGCCGGCCGCCTCGAAAAGCTGGGCCGCCGTCATCGCGCCCAGGGTATAGGTCGGGAAATAGCCCCAGGCGCCGTCGAACCAGTGGATGTCTTGCAGGCAGCCGCGGCGGTCGTCGGGCGGCACGATGCCCAGCAGGGTCCGCATGCCCTCGTTCCAGGCGGCGGGCAGGTCGCCGATTTGCATGCGGTCCTCGATCAGCGCCTTTTCCAGGCGATAGCGCAGGATGACATGGGCGGGATAGGTCACCTCGTCGGCGTCGACCCGGATGAAGCCGGGGGCGACGCGCACCGAGTCCCGCCACAGGGCGTGGGCGTCCCATGGTCCGCCGCCGAACGCCTCGGCGATCAGCGGCGTGGCGAAGGTCAGGAACTCCAGCGAGCGGCTGGCCTGCATCTCGACCAACAGGCTTTGCGACTCGTGCAGGCTCATGCCGCGCGCCCGGCCGACCGGCTGGCGCCGCCAGGCCTTGGGCAGGCCCTGTTCGTACAAGGCGTGGCCGGTTTCGTGCAGCACGCCCATCAGCCCGGTGCTGAAATCGGCCTCGTCCCAGCGCGTCGTCATGCGCACGTCGTCCGGCGTGCCGCCGCAGAACGGATGGGTGCTCTCGTCCAGGCGCCCATGGCGGAAATCGAAGCCCACCATGCCCATCAGGCGCAGGGCCAAGGCGCGCTGAGCCGCGGCCGGGAACGGGCCGGCGGGCAAGGTGGGCGCCGGTCCCTGGGCGTCCATCACGCGGCCCAGGAAGTCGGGCAGGAAGACCTCCAGCCGCGCGAACAACACGTCGATCTCGGCCGAGCGCCCGCCCGGCTCGTATTCGTCGAGCAGCGCGTCGTAGGGCGACACGCCCAGCGCCGCCGATTTGGCGGCGGCGACCTGGCGCACCAGGCCCAGAACGGTCTCCAGCTTGGGCGCCACCAGCGCGAAATCCGAGTCGCGGCGGGCCGTCCGCCACACCGTCTCGCAGGCCGAGACGGCGCGCGACAGCGCCTCGACCAGATCGGCGGGAACGGCGCGGGCATGCGCCCATTCGCGGCGCATCTCGCGCAGATTGGCGCGTCGCCAGTCGTCGAGCGGCGCCTGCCCCGCCTCGTCGAGCAAATCGCCCAGTTCGGGCCGCGTCAGCATCTCGTGATGCATCGACTTCAGCACGGCGAGTTGCTCGGCCCGCGCCTCCGCGCCGCCCTCGGGCATCTTGGCCGACATGTCCCAGTGGAGTATGGCCAGCGCCTCTTCGATCGTGCCGAGCCGCGCGAAGGTCCGTTCGAGTTGGCGATAGGCGTCGCTCATCTGGATCGTCCTATTTCGTGAGGGGTGCTTCCTGAGAAGCGCGCGAGATGTTAGCAGTTGCAAATTAGCGGCGGAT
This sequence comes from Alphaproteobacteria bacterium, assembly GCA_015232485.1. Taxonomy (GTDB): domain Bacteria; phylum Pseudomonadota; class Alphaproteobacteria; order Rhodospirillales; family Magnetospirillaceae; genus JADFZP01. Next base: position 793 of record JADFZP010000277.1, on the reverse strand, counting down.
ACCCGCCGAATCGGTTCGAGCGCACAGAGGGAGCCCGCCAACCATGACCACCAAGCCCACGGTCGCCGTCGTCCTGTCCGGCTGCGGCGTGTTCGACGGAACGGAAATCCACGAGGCGGTTCTCACCCTGCTCGCCCTCGACCGGCAGGGCGCGGCATACCAGTGTTTCGCCCCCGACGTCCAGCAACACCACGTCGTGGATCATTTGAGCGGCAACGAAACCGACGAGGTGCGCAACGTGCTGGTCGAATCGGCGCGAATCGCGCGCGGCAAGATCCGCGACCTGGCCGGCTTCGACGCCCAGCGATACGACGCCCTGATCTTCCCCGGCGGCTTCGGCGCCGCCAAGAACCTGTCCAGCTTCGCGGCCGACGGTCCCGACGCCACCATCCAGCCCGATGTCGAGGCGGCGATCCGCGCCATGCGCGCGGCGGGCAAGCCGATCGGCGCCCTGTGCATCGCGCCGGTGCTGCTGGCCCGCGTGCTGGGCGGCGTCGAGTTGACGATCGGCGACGACGCCGGCACCGCCTCGGCGATCGAGCAGATGGGCGCAACCCATCGCCCCGCCACCCATGGCGAGGTCGTGGTGGACACGGCCAACAAGGTCGCCACCACGCCCTGCTACATGCTCGACGCGACAATCGGCCAGATCGCCGACGGCGCCCACAACGTGGTCGCGGCGGTGCTGGGGATGATCGGGCGGTAGCTCAAGGCTCGGCGTGCGGCCTGGCCGTCCAGACGCGGCTGGCCTGGGGGCCGCTCTCGCCCACCGTCTCGACATAGTGGACCGGCG
>JADFZP010000276.1 GCA_015232485.1 Alphaproteobacteria bacterium | reverse complement strand
GTTCCGCCCCACCGAATCGGTGCCGAAGGTGTCGGCGGTGATGGTCGGGAACAGCGCGAAATTGCCGCCGAAATTGAAGCCGATCAAGGTGGCGCCGAGATACAGCGTCCAGGGATCGCCGGCCATCGCGGTGAAGGACAGGAACACCAGACCTTGCGAGCCGATCATCGCCAGCACGGCGACGCGCCGGCCGACGCGGTCGCTGATGGCGCCCCAGGCGATGCGCCCGACGCCGTTGGCCAAGCTGAAGAACACCGCCATGGCGGTGCCGGCCACCGCGCTGGCCTCGGCCACCGACAGGCCGTTCGCCTGCAAGGCCTCCATCGGGTAGAGCTTCATCAGCCCGATCGCCATCAACCCGGCGCTGGCCGCCACCGCGAACGCCGCGAAGATCAGATGGAACTGGGGGGTGCGCAGCATCTCGGCCGGCGTGAAGTCGCGCGATCCGGTCGACACCGCGCGCGGCGGCGGGGTCCAGCCCTCGGGCGCCCATCCGCCGGGCGGAAACACCATCCACAGGCTGCCCGCCACGACCAGCGCCGCGAAGGCGATGCCATAGATCAGGAAGGTTCCGGCCAGTCCGAACGAGGCGATCAGATGGCCCCAACCGTCGGCCAGCTTGACCCAGCCCAGCGCGCCGAATCCGAAGCCGGCCACCGCGATGCCGGTGATCATGCCCTTGCGGTCGGGAAACCAGCGCATCGCCACGGCGATCGGCACCACATAGGCCAGCCCGATGCCCGCCCCGCCGATCACCCCCACGCACAGCGTCAGCACCCGGAAATCGGTGCCGCCGGCCAGCCCGGCCAGCGCGTATCCCAGGCCCAGCACCAAGCCGCCGCGCAGGGCCAGCTTGCGCGGTCCCCACGCGCCGATGCGACGGCCGGCCCACACCATCACCAGGGCGAAGGTGGCCAGCCCGACCGAGAACACCACTTGCGTTTCAAGCTTCGACCAGCCGGCCGCCTTGAGCGCCGGGGTGAATACCGGCCATGCATAGATCGAGCCCAGGGCGAGTTGCACCAGCACGGCCCCCAGCACCACCATCCACCTGTTCGGTAGCGTTTTGCTGTCGGGCATGTGGGCTGCTCCCGGCTATTTACGCGGTTGAAGAACCATACTACAGTCGTGGGGTCATGCCTATAAAGAGCATACTTGTAGCATTGGACGGCGGCGAGCGGACTCCGGCCACGCTGGAGACGGCCCTGACGCTGGTCGGCCGCTTCGGCGCGCATGCCGACGTGCTGCATGTGCGGCCCGACGCGTTGACCGACGTTCCGGCGATCGGCGAGGGGATGAGCGGCCAACTGGCGGACGCCGTCTCGCACGGCAACACCCTGCGCTCGGAACAGCGCGCCCGGCTCGCCCGCGAGGTGTTCGAGCGCGTGTGCGGCGCCGACCACCCGTCGATGACCTTTGTCGAGCGGGTGGGCCGGCGCCATGCGGTGATGGCGCGACTGGGCCGCGTCCACGACCTGATTCTGGTCGGCCCGCCCTCGGACCCGCGCGACATCGCCCATAGCCTGACCATGGACGCCCTGTTCCTGACCGGCCGGCCGGTTCTGGTGGTGCCCCACCACGCGCCCGCCAGCCTGGGCGAGCACGTCGCGGTGGCCTGGAACGGCAGCGCCGAATGCGCCCGCGCGCTGGGCGGCGCCAGCAATTTCCTGCCCCACGCCAAGCGGGTCACCATCCTGACCGCCGAAAGCGCGCGCACCCCGCGCAGCGTGGTGTCCGAGCTGGCCGACTATCTGGCCCGCCACACCGCCGCGCCGGTCGAGACCCGCATCATCGGCCAGTTGGGCAAGAACCACCTGGGCGGCCGCCAGCTTCTCGAAGCGGTTCGCGAGAGTGGCGCCGACCTGCTGGTGATGGGCGCCCGCAAGCTGGGACGCCTCGAACGCCTGATGCTGGGCGGCGCCACCCAGGACGTGCTGCGCGACGCCGATTTGCCGGTGTTGATGGGGCACTGATCGCGGTGGTCACACCGGCGTCAGCGCCGCCTCGTAGGTCGCCACGTCCGCGTCGTCCAGGCAGGCGCGGATGATCGCGGCGCCTTCCGGGTCGAGGTCGGGGAATTCCAGGAACGCCGCGATCTCGGTCTTGAAGAAGTTCGACAGCAGCGCCGCCCCGGCGTCGTAGCCGTCGGGGCCGATTTCGGGCTGGGTGTCGGTGCGCAGGAACCAACTGGCGATCTGGGCGCCTTCCACCTGCAAGGACCGCATCGCGTGGCCCAGCAGCGGGCAGCGGGCGGGCAGCAATTGGTCGGGGCGGAATTTGGCGCCGCCGCGGCGGGCCAGATATTCGCGGGCGATCCACTGGCCGTTGAAGCCGACCTTCCACGCGCCGATGTGCTGGTTGGGAATCAGCACATAGCGGGTGCCGGGCGAGCGGCGGAACTGGTCCAGCATGAGGTTGGCGTAGTCGACCTTGCGGCCGGTGGCGAACGGCCAGAAGCTGCCCACCCCCTCGCTGGTCAGGCCGTCGCTGCCCAGGATGCTGGGATTGGCGTGGCCGCGCGGCGCGACCAGACGCCACAGCCAAGCCAGGGCGGGCGGCAGCAGATGCATCAGGCCCAGGATGCCGTAGCTGGGATTGTCGCGGGTGCAGGGCGGGGTGCGCACGCCGAAGCTGCGCACGTCGACCTCGACCGGGTCGCAGACGATCTTGGGCACCGAGCGGCGCGGCAGCACGACGCGCGGATTGGGGCAGCGCTTGCCGGGGGCGTCCTCGGTGTGTTCCCAGGGCAGGCAGGTGGCGCCCGGCACGCCGATCAGATTCAGGAAGATCAGCGGCTGCTTGGTCTGCACGCAGATGCGTTCGAGATCGGGGCTGGTGCCGTATTCGGTCAGGTGGTCGACGCGCACGAACCAGGCGCGCTCGGCGTCGGTCACGGTCAGCTTGCGCTGGTCGTTCTGGATGCCCGGATGGCACAGCGCCATGTCGTCGGTCACCGGCTCCAGCGCGCAGCCCTGGACCAGCGGCACCATGCGGCGCTCGCCGGTCACCACGTTGTCGCCCAGCACGATGCGGCCGTCGGGCTCGCGGTGCGGGTATTCCAGCATCTCGCTCTTGCCGCCGCCGCTGGCGCCCTCGTGCATGATGGTCAGCGTGTTGTCGTAAGGAGTCACCACCCGCACCGCCGAGGCGTGCGCGGTGACCCAGCCCTCGGATTCGCCGCGGTCGAGCAGGATGCCGTAGACCCCCTTCTTGGCGCTGGGGCCGGGATAGAGGTTCAGCGCGAAGACCTCGTGCAACGGGCCGCGATTGTGGATCACCACCTGCTTGCCGTCGCAATGGCTGTGACGGAAGGGGGGCGCCACGTAAAGCGCCGCTTGGGGCCGGAAATCCTCGTCCAGGTCCTCGAGCGCCAGCATGCCTTGCAGATCGCCCAGCGCGGCGGCGAAAAAGCCGGCATTGGCGGGGCCGACGAACAAGGCGTCGTGGCCGATCCGCCCGCCGCCCGCCGAGAACGGCATCACGATCAGTTCCTGACCGGCCAACCAGGCGAAAATCTCGTCGCGCATGCCGGCGAACGGGCCGCCGAAGCGGTCGGCGAAGCGCGGCTTGTCGGTCGGCTGGTCGTCGGCGATCACCATGGTGGCGGGATCGCGGCGCCGCATATAGGTCTCGGGGTAGTTGACCGCGATGCCGTTGCGGCAGCGCACCACCTCGGCCTCGACGACGCGACCCCTGCCGGGCACGTCGTAGGCGACCTCCCAGCGGTCGTTGCCGGCCGCGCCCATGGCGAGTTCAAGCAGTTCGTCGCGATTGCGGGGCCAATGGACGCGCGGCGCCGAGGCAAGGGCCGCCGCGAGGTCGGGCAGGCCGTTCAGCCAAGCCGGAAGAATTGGTGCGATATGGGTCATGCCGACCAGATTGACAGGTCATATGAATACATTCTAATAAAAGTTCCCGATCCAGATCATCGATGATCGTCTATGCAACACGCCACCTTCCGTCAGCTTCGCGTTTTCGACGCGATCGTGCGCAACGGCAGCTTCACCCGCGCCGCCGAAGAGATGAATCTGACCCAGCCGACCCTGTCGATGCAGGTCAAGAAGATCGGCGATTCGATCGGCCTGCCGCTGTTCGAGCAGATCGGCAAGCGAGTCCACCTCACCGACGCCGGGCGGGCGCTGCACGAGCTTTGCCGCGAGATGTTCGACAGCGTCGATCGCTTCGACATGGCGCTCGCCGACTTGAAGGGGCTGAAGCGCGGCCGGCTGCGGCTGGCGGCGGTGGCTCCCGCCGAGTTCTTCCTGCCGCGCCTGATCGCTCCGTTCTGCAATGCCCATCCCGGCGTCGAGGTCTCGCTGGAGTTCAGCAACCGGCGGCAGGCGCTCGAACGCATGAAGGCGAACGCCTGCGACCTTTACGTCTTCGGCCACCCTCCGGCCGGGATCGAGGTCGACGCGGTGCGCTTCCTCGACAATCCGCTGGTCGCGGTGGCGCCGGCCGGCGATCCGCTGGCCGGCGCGGGGCGAGTGGGGCTCGACCGGCTGATCGAGCGGCCCTTCCTGCTGCGCGAATCGGGCTCGGGCACCCGCACCACGATCGAGCGCTTTCTCGCCGGGCATGGGATGCGGCCGCGAATCCGCATGGAACTGGGCGGCATCGAGGCGATCAAGCAGGCGGTGCTGGGCGGCCTGGGCTTGTCGATCCTGTCGCGCCACGCCGTCGAGAACACGCCCGGCCTCGTCATCCTCGACGTCGAGCATCTGCCGATCGAGCGGCATTGGTACCTGCTGCGCCTGACCGGCAAGCGCATGTCGGTGGTGGCCGGCGCCTTCTGCGCCCACCTCGCCGAGGCCACCCAATCCCCCGAACTGGCGGGTTGGTCGCGGATGTGAGGGTTACATCCCCGCTTCGCGCATCAGCACGGCGGCGACCCAGCGCCACAGGCGGGCGGCGGGGCTTTGGCGGCCGGCTTCGATGAGCGCGGTGCCGGTAAGCATCGCGGCGGCCGGGGCGATGCCCGGCTCGACCAGGCAATGCAGTCGATAAAGCGCCCGCTCGGGGATCGCCACGCCCTGCGGTCCGGCGCGGGCCGGAATGGGGCCGCCCTGGGTCGAGGCCAGGGCCGGCTCGGTCAGGGTGCGGGCGGCGGCGTGGTCGATGCGGTCGA
>JADFZP010000275.1 GCA_015232485.1 Alphaproteobacteria bacterium | reverse complement strand
CGTCGCGGACGCAACGCCGTCGGCGCAGGCGGACGACCAGCTCGGTCGGCCGGGCGCGATGCGGCACGTCGTGCACGCGGAACTCCCGATAGTCGTGGACGCGGCAGCCGGGGCAGGCCTGGCCGTCGGCGGCTTCGGGGCAGCCCTCGGCTACGGCGGTCAAGACGAAGCCGGTATCGGTCTCGGCGCAACCCTCGAGGACGAGGCCGGGAAGGCCGAGGAAATCGGCGGCGAGATGAGTCATCGGGTGATCTCCGTGCCAGGGTTCGCCCAACCCGAGTTCGGGCAGGCTGCCGGCGCGTCGTCGATCCGCTCCAACTGCCGAACGGCGAGGCGGGCGAGCCGGCGCTGGTCTGTGTATTTGCGCACCATCGCCACGGTGCGGTGACCGGTGAGCGCGGCGATCATCTGCCAGTCGCAGCCGACCTCGTGCAGGCGCGTCGCGGCGGCGTAGCGAAGGCCGTGACTGGTGCAGGAATCGGGGAGGCCGGCTGCGCGGTAGGCGGCGCGCATCACCTTGCGGAAATGGTCCAGGGTGAAGGCCTTGCCCGTCCGGGTCCGCAGGAGGGAGCCGCCCGCCGATGAGCGCCCGATGAGCTGAAGGAGCTGGGCGGCGACCGGTAGCTCCACCCGCTGTCCGGTCTTGCCCTGGATCAGCACCAGCCAGCCGTCACGGATTTGCTCCCGCCGCAGCCGGACGATGTCACCGCCGCGCTGGCCGGTGTTGAGCATCAGCTCGAAGGCCAGCCGCTCGACCGTCTCGGGTGCCCAGCACCGCCGGAAGGCGGCGATCTCGGTCTCCTCCCAGGGTCGGTGGCCCGCGCGTGGAGCCCGCAAGGGCGGGCAGCTGGCGGCCGGATTGTCCGCCCGCCAGCCCCTGCGCACCGCTTGGCCCAGGAGAAGGCGCAGCATGGTCAGCCGGTAATCCGCGGTGCGCGGCTGGTGGGCCTGCGATTCCTGAAGCAGGTACGGAACCTCCGGCGGCATGTCGGCGACCAGGAGCTTGCCGAACCTGTCCTGTAACCAGGCGAGGTGGCGGCGATAATCGGCCTTGGTTCGCCGCGCCAGTCGCGTGAAGGCCCGCGAGGTCAGATAGTCCGCGATAAGCGCGCCGAAGGTCCGCGCCAGCGGTTCCGCCGGACGCGCCTCGTCCGCGAACTGGCGATGAATCCGCTCGTAGGCGGCCAGCCATTCGGCCGAGAGCGGCTCGCGGTAGGGAAGCCGGCGGCCCGCCTGATCGGTGATCGGCAGGCGCCGGCCACAGCGCCGATAATAGGCGTAGCAGACCCCCTTAGTTTTTGTCCGCTGCAGATAGGCGAGCCGGGGGGCGGGGGATTCGGGCGAGCCAAGCGTTGGGGCCGGCGATCGGGCGCCTCTCGCCTCCACCGTCCCGCGACAGCCCGCTGCGGGCAAGCGCCCGTCGGTCGAGATAGTCATCAAGTTCCTCCTTGAGCCAGACCAGCTTAGACAGCGGGACCAGCGCGACCGGCCGGGGGGCCTCGCCGGCCCCGACTAGGCGGCGGAAGCTGGCCGGGCTGACGCCGAGATAGGCGGCGGCTTGGCGGGCGGTCAGTCCGCGCGGCCAGGCGGGGAGCGAGGGGGCTGGTCTGCTGGTCATGGTCCGATGCCGAAGTTGCATCGGCACCCTAGCGAGGCCCTCGGGAGCCACGCATCGTGTTTTATCGTTGCATTTATCGCGATAAACAGGGTTTATCGTTCTGCGGGGAGGCACGCCATGGCGCGCAACGGGTCGAGCGTCGATCGGATCACAGCCATTATTTATTCACTTAGGGACGAGGGCTGGGTTCCCTCGTACGGCGAGGTGGTGCGCCGACTGCGGGCGCAAGATCCGCAAGGACGCTTGAGGTGCAGCCCGAACACGATCTACGCGGTGTTTGACCGCCTGGATGTCCACTATGGACGGCGGCCGCGTCGTCGCTCGCGGCCGGTCGGGACGCCGGGGAATCCGTTCATTTCGACGCGCGACCCCTACCTCGACGACCAGAAGCCGGCCTGCTTTTTCTGCGGCTTCTGGCGGGTTTCGCTTGAGGATTTGCAGGCCGAGGGACGGCCGGTCCGCATGGAGTGCCGACGGACTCCGCCGCAGCCGGGGGGCTCCGAGCAGACGTGGCCGATCACGCGCCCGCACGACTGGTGTGGCGAGTTCTCGGACAACGCCGACCGAATGCTCGATCTGCACCCGAGCCATCTCGGCCTGCTCTATTATGCGGGAATCTGTCCGGACGGTGTCCTGGGTTCGCTGGGGAACAAGTGGCGGCCGGTTCGGTTCGAAGATGACCAGATCGCGGGCTGGCTCGGTCTCTTCTCAGCGTCAGCCTTGACGATGATGGAACAGGGATGTCGCCGGCTCCCGGCGGACGCCCCCGTGCCGTTGCGCTTCATGAAGATGGTCGCGGCGACGTTAAGCCAGCGAGGCTAGTCGTCGGCGCGGTAAGGGTTCGTTCCGAGGCTGAACTGGTGTGGCCGGAACTTTTCCCTGGCCATTTGCTTGGTCTGCTCCGGCGCGACGTCGAACTTCCTTTCGACGAGGTAAGTGCAACTCGTGGCATCCGTGTGCGTCTGCGCCTTCTGGCTGGGAAGCCCGGAGGCATGAAGAAGGCCGAAAAGCCGACTGTTGCTATCCATTCGATGTCTCCGTCAACCAAGGGTTCATGATAGCGTTTTGCCGCTGCCGATCAAGCAAGTTTGCAAGCTCAGGTTCACGGGTTCGGCAATATGGCGGTGCTGCGCGCCTGCGCGGCGTCAAGCTGGTGATCTCCGACGCTCACGAGGCATCAAGGCCACCCAATGTCGCGCAGTTTGACGAAGCCCCCGTATGGATGGGCAGACGCAGGGAGAGAGGGAACAATTTCACCATCATTGCCTATGTTCAGCATTCGCTGAAAAAACCAGTTACGGTGAAACTCCCTTGACGATGTTCACCGAGAAGCCCATTGTCAACGAATGTTGAAAGCTACAGATTCGATGAAAGCGCTTGAGCAACGCGCGGCGAAGGCCCTGAAGCAGCTTCTGGCGCAAGTGTCGGCGATCGAAACGATGCATATCGAATGCGAGCCGACAGGACCGGATGGCCGCGTCGATATCCTGGCGCACCTCAACGTCGCCGGGCGCCGACATGCCCTCGTTTGCGAGATCAAGGCCAACGGCCAGCCGCGCCATGTGCGGACGGCCCTGCTGGAGCTGCGCGATCATGTCGCCCAGATGGGAGACGGCGCGATGCCGCTCCTTGTCGTACCCTATCTGTCGCCCGAGGCCCAGGCGCTATGTCGGGAGCAGGGCGTCGGCTTTCTCGATCTGGAAGGCAACACCCGGTTGGTCTTCGACGGGGTGTTCATCGAACGCCTCGTCGCCAGCAAGCCGCCCGCCGAGCGGCGCGATCTCAAGTCCATTTTCAAGCCGAAATCCGCCCAGGTGCTGCGGGTGATGTTGCGCGATCCGCAGCGCGCTTGGCGGGTCGCCGAACTGGCCGCAGCCGCCGAGATCAGTCTCGGCCACGTCAGCAATGTCCGGACCGCCCTCCGTGATCGGGAATGGGCGCGAGTCGAGCCGGAAGGCCTGACGATCGCCGAACCGAATGCGCTGCTCGACGCGTGGCGGGATGCTTATGAACCCCCTGCGGGTAAGCGACTGGGCTTCTACACCACGCTGCATGGCGGCGCGTTCGAGGGCGCCGCGCGACAAGCCTTGGCCAGTGCGAACAGTAGCGGCCACGCCTTGTTCGCCTCCTTCTCAGCGGCGCAATGGCTGGCGCCCTATGGCCGAACCGGCAGTCAGTTCTTCTACGCCGACGAAGCCGGACTGGACGCCCTGCGGAAAGCGCTGAAGCTGTCCACGACCTCCAAGGGTGAAAATGTGATCGTCACTTTGCCAAAGGATCGGGGCCTCTTCCTCGATAGGGTGCAGCCAGCCCCCGGAATCATCTGTACCAGTCCGGTCCAGACCTACCTCGATCTGGCTGCCGCCGGCGAGCGCGGTCGCGAGGCTGCCGACCACTTGCGTCGAGAAAGGCTGGCATGGCCCCGGTAACTCCCCCCGAGCCGCAGTCGGCGGCCGACTACGACGACCGCACGACCGCCGCGGTCAAAGCGGTGCTGCTGGAGATCGGCCAGATCCTCGGCAGCTTCCGGGGCAAATTCGCCGTCATCGGCGGGGCGGTCCCGTGGCTTCTGCTCGGCAATGAGGAGATGCCCCACGTCGGCACGCTCGATGTCGATCTGGGCTTGGACGCCGAGGCGCTGGGCGACGGCGAGTACGCAACGCTAATCGAGGCGCTGATGGGAAACGGCTACCAGCAGCGGCAAGCGCTTCGGCGTTTCCAACTGGTGCGCCAAGTCCCCGCCGCTGATGGTGGCGACGCAATCGACGTCATCGTCGATTTCCTGATGCCGCGTGACGCCGAGATCGTGAAGAACGACCCCCCTCTAATCAATGCGTTCGCCGTGCAGAAGGCGTCCGGCGCCGATCTGGCGCTACGCTTCTACCAGATGGTGGCAATTGATGGGCCGATGCCGGGTGGCGGCAAGAACAGGGTCGAAATCGCCGTCGCCTCCATTCCCGCCCTCCTGGCGATGAAAGGGTTCGCCCTACACGGCCGCCACAAGCAGAAGGATGCCTATGATATCTACTACTGCGTTCGGAACTATCCGGACGGAATCGAGCCGTTGGCCGAAGCCTGCCGGCCGCTGCTTGCGCATACGAGCGGCGAACAGGGCTATCGCCATATAGCCGAGAAGTTTGACGATGCCGAGGGCTACGGGCCGACCGGCGTCCGGCGTTTCGTCGAGGACACGAAAATTCTCGGCGGCCGCACGCCGGAGCAATGGCAACAGGATGCGTTTGGGCAGGTCGATGCGTGGTTGCGTGCGCTGGGACTTCGGGACGCGGGGTGACCCAAAGTGTGGGATACCGCGCTCCATGAACTGGCGGACGCCATGCATGGCAGTGTCGAAAAGAGCCTATCGTGATCCCTGGGGGCGGTCAGCCAAGGTTTGGTCCGGCTTCGTCAGCCCGCAAGGGTTTTACACCGCGCCGGCCTCCCCAGGCGTGCCCTGACCGCGAAGTGCCCCCGCGAATTGGCAAACCCGACTGATTTTGCATGGTTCCCCGCTGACTCTTAATCAGCGGGCCGTAGGTTCGAGTCCTACTGCGCCCACCAAGTTT
>JADFZP010000274.1 GCA_015232485.1 Alphaproteobacteria bacterium | reverse complement strand
GGTTTTCGGCGATCACCCTGTCGCGGCCGGTTTGCTTGGCTTCGTAAAGGCATTTGTCGGCCTTGCTGATCGAGCGCGTCAGGCCGCGGTCGGGGTCCAGCATGGCGACGCCCAGGCTGACGGTGAACCTGACCGGGCCGCCCTCGGCGGGGACGATCAGGGCGCGCACCCGCTCGTGCAGGCGCTGGGCCAAGCTTAGCGCCGGTTCGGGTCCGGTGTTGGGCAGCAGGATGGCGAATTCCTCGCCGCCCACTCGGCCTGTGACGTCGGCCTCGCGCAAGGATTGGCGGCACAGTTCAACCAGCGCCACCAGCGCGGCGTCGCCGACGGCGTGGCCCCAGTTGTCGTTGATCTTCTTGAAATGGTCGATGTCGAGCATGATCACCGAGGCCTCGCCGCCATAGCGGCGCAGGCGGGCCACCTCGGCCTCGGCCAGTTCGAGGAAGCGGCGGCGGTTGCAGGCGCCGGTCAGCGAATCGGTGGTGGCCAGACGGACCAGCTCCTGCTCGGTGCGCTTGCGCTCGGTGACGTCGCGGACCACGGCGGTGACCTCGACATTGCCGCCGGGTCCACGGAAGCGCGATAGGCTGACCTCGGCGGGGAATTCGTCGCCGGTGCGCCGCAGCCCGACGATTTCGGGGCGCCCCTCCAGCGAGCGTTGGTCGGGCTCGCCGTCCAGGAACTGACCGAACAGGCGCGCATGGTCCTCGCGCGTGCGCTCGGGCAACAGCATGTCGAAGGATCGGTTGCGAACCTCGTCCGCCGACCAGCCGAACATGCGCTCGGCGGCCGGGTTGAACAGGGTTATGCGCCGTTGCTCGTCGACCACCACGAAGGCGTCATAGGCCAGCGTGATGATCGCGTTGAGCCGCGCCTCGGATGCGCGCACCCGCACCTCGAGTTGCTTGCGCAGGATGGCGTGGCGGGCGGCGCGGTGCAGCAGATCGCCCTCGATCAGTCCGGCGCCCTTGACCAGGAACTCCTGCATGCCGGACTCGACCGCCGAGGCCGCGAATTCGGGATCGTCGAGCCCGGTCAGCACGATCACCGGCAAGGCCGGGGCGGCGTGCTGCACCGAATTGATGGTGGCGAAGCCACTGGAATCCGGCAAAGACAGGTCGAGAAACACCACGTCGCAGGGATTGGCGGCCAGCCACGCCAAGCAGGCGCGCATGGTCTCGACATGGGTAAGGTCGAATCGGGCGCCGCCGCCCCCCGCGGGGGGAATGCTCAGGGCCCGCCGGATCAGGTGCGCGTCCCCCGGATTGTCTTCGACCAGGAGCGCTTTGATCCTGTCCATTCGTGCCTCCGCCTCGATGGCGATATTATGCAGCGCGAGCCCGACGCGCAATGGCGTCGGCTTGTTTTGCCCGTCGGTGGACAACGTCAGCGCGCGTCGGGCGGAGCCGTTCCCAGCCAGTGATCGGCGATCGAGCGCATCAACTCGGTGAATTCGTCGAGGTCCATCGGCTTCACGACGAACCCGTTCACCCCCAGGGCATGGCAGGCGCCAACGTCCCGGCTGTGCTCCGAGGTGGTCAGAATCACCACGGGAACCGCCGCGATGGACGGATCGCGGCGGATTTCCGCCAATGCCTCGCGCCCGTCCATCAGCGGCATGTTGAGATCGAGAAGCACGAGATCCGGCCTGGGCGCATCGGCCCACGGCCCCTCGCGGCGCAGGAAGGCCAGGCACTCGACCCCGTCGCGGACGTGATGCAGGCGCAACGGCCGACCGGCCAGACGCAGCGCGCGGCTGATCAGGCCGACATCGGCGGGGTCGTCCTCGACCAGAAGGATGTCGCGTTCGGTCAGGTGGCCGCTCCCTCTCCCACCAACATCGGCAGAGTGAACACGAATCGGCTGCCCTGGCCCGGTTCGGATTCGGCGTGGATGGTTCCGCCGTGGCGCTCGACGATCCGCTTGCACACCGCGAGGCCGATGCCGGTGCCGTCGTACTCGGCCTGGACGTGCAGGCGCTGGAAGATGCCGAAGATCCGATCCAGATGCTCGGGCTCGATGCCGATGCCGTTGTCGGCCACCGTGAACCGCCAGAATCCGTCGCGTTCCTCGACCGTGATGGCGATTTGCGGCGGGCGGTCGGGTGCCCGATACTTGATCGCGTTGCCGATCAGATTGTTGAACAGCCGCACGAGGTCCATCTCGCAGCCGATCACGCTGGGCGCCTGGGATGGCGTCAGCATTTGGGCGCCGCTGTCCTCGATCGCCACCGCCATGTCTTGCAGGGCGTCGTTCAGCACCCGGCCCAGATCGACCGGCGCCAAAGCCTTGTCGGCCCGCCCGGCCCGCGAGTATTCGAGCAGATCGTGGATCAGGCGGTCCATCCGGTGGGCGCCGTCGCGCACGAAGCGGATGTAATCGCCGGAGTCGGAGTCCACCACGGCGCCGAGTTGGCGTTCGAGCAGGGTGACGTAGCTGATCACGATTCGCAAAGGCTGCCGCAGATCATGCGAAGCGACATAGGCGAACTGCTCAAGCTCCTCGTTCGAGCGCGCCAGCTCGCGCACCTTCTCCTCGACCAGCCGCTCGGCGGCGGCGCGCTCGGCGACCTCGCGGCTCAGCAACTCGGTGCGCTCGGTCACCATGCGCTCGACCGCCACCTGGGCCCTGCGTCGGGTGGCGAGCAGCGTGGCCAGCAGCAACATCGCCACGCCCATCCCGCCAGTGACGCCGCCGGCCGTCCAATAGGCCAAGCGGTATTGCTCATAGGCGGGCAGGATCGACACGCGTTCATTGACGATGCGGCTGCCCGGCGGCAGCGGACGGCGCGACAGCCCCGTCCGCTCCAAGACCGCCTGGTCGAATCCGTGGAATTTCGGCGAGGTGCCGATCACCGGCAAATCGGCCGGCGCGACGCCTTGCAGCACCCGCAGCGAAAGCTGGGCGGCCGCCCGGCCCTGGTCCAGCCCGCCGGTCAGATAGCCGCCGACGATGCCATGACCCAGCAGGAAGTCCCATACGCCGAACACCGGCGCCCAAGAGGCGTCGGCGATCATGCGCGCCGCCTCGGCGTAGTCCATCGAGCGGCCGAGGCGATCATAATTGTAAGCCAGCATCAAGACGGCCGCGCCCTGGCCCAGTTGCTGCAAGCCGCGCCGCATCTCGTCATGCGATAGCGCGTTCCAGATCTCGACCGTCACCCCGGAGAGGGCGGGCGTGCCGCGCAGCGCCTCGACCTCGTCGGTCAGCGCCATGCCGGTGCGGCTTTTGTCGACCACCACCACCAGCCGCCGCAGATCGGGGATCATCGCCCGGATCAGCGCGACATTGGCGGGAATGTCGACGTCCTCGACCACGCCGGTCGCCCAGCGTTGGTCGCCGGTGGGCGCCCCGTTGACGCCCGAGAAGACCACCGGCACTTCGGGGAACAGCCGCTCGTGGGCCTCGCGCACGAAGGCGAAGGCGTCGTCGTCGGTGGTGACCACCAGATCGGGCAAATCGAGCGGGAATTTCCGCGCGATCACCTCCTCGACGGCCGGCAGATGGGTCAGGCGCGGATGTCGCTTGGCGTCGAGATACTCCTCCTCGACATCGGCCAGACCGCCCAAAGCCTCGCGCAGGCCGGCCGCCTGATCCTCGGTCCAGGTCATCCCCGCGTGGTAGGAATGGACGATCAAGACCTGGGGACGCTCGCCCGCCATGGCGACCGGACAGGTCGACCAAAGCACCGAGGCGATCACGAGACTGGTCGCCGGAAGCCGAAACAAGTCCAAACGACCACCCCATTCGCGTAAAATTTAAAATATGCCGGGTGGCATGAACGAAGGTCAAGGAGGACGCGACGATGGACTGCATTCTCGCCATCGACCAGGGAACCACCAGCACGCGCGCCATCCTGTTTGGCGCGGACGGCCGCGAGTTGGGTCGGGCCCAGCGGGAACTGCGCCAGATTTACCCGCGGCCCGGCTGGGTGGAACACGACGTCGAGGACATCTGGGACGCGGTCCGCGACCTGTGCGCCGAAGCGATGGCCGCCGCCGCCGCCGCCGGGCATCGGGTGGCGGGCATCGGCATCACCAATCAGCGCGAGACCACCGTGTTGTGGCGGCGCTCGGACGGCCGGGCGATCCATAACGCGATCGTCTGGCAAGACCGTCGCACCGCGCCGTTGTGCAAGCGGCTCGCCGACCAGGGCGTCGAGCCGCTGCTGCGGGCGCGCACCGGCCTGCTGTCCGATCCCTACTTCTCGGCCAGCAAGATCGCCTGGCTGCTCGACGAGGTGCCCGGCGCCCGCCAAGCCGCGCTGCGCGGCGAATTGGCCTTCGGCACGATCGACAGCTTCCTGCTGTGGCGGCTGACCGGCGGCGCGGTCCACGCCACCGACGCCACCAACGCGGCGCGCACCTTGTTGTGGGACATCCATGCCCAGCGCTGGGACCCCGATTTGACGCGGCTGTTCGACATCCCGCCCGGCCTGTTGCCCGAGGTGCGCGACAACGTCGCCGCCTTCGGCGTGACGGCCGACGGCCTGTTTCCCGAACGGGTGGCGATTGGCGGCATGGCCGGCGACCAGCAGGCCGCCGCCATCGGTCAGGCCTGCATCGCGCCGGGCATGGTGAAAAGCACCTACGGCACCGGCTGCTTCGTGCTGCTGAACACCGGCGCCACCGCGGTGGAGTCGCGGCACCGGCTGCTCACCACCCTGGCTTGGCGGCTGGACGGGCGGCCCGCCTACGCCTTGGAGGGCAGCATCTTCGTAGCCGGCGCGGCCCTGCAATGGCTGCGCGACGGGTTGGGCCTGATCCGCTCGGCGGACGAAAGCGAGGCCCTGGCCGCCGGGCTGGCCGATACGGGTGGAGTCTACATGGTTCCCGCCTTCGCCGGGCTGGGCGCCCCCTGGTGGGACCCCGAGGCGCGCGGCGCGCTGTTCGGCCTGACCCGCGCCACCGGCAGGGCCGAGATCGTGCGCGCGGCGCTCGAGGCGGTGTGTTACCAGACCGCCGATCTGCTCGACGCCATGGCCGCCGACCTGGGCGCCCCGGTCGGCGCCTTGCGGGTGGATGGCGGGATGGCGGTCAATGGCTGGGTGATGCAATTCCTGGCGGATGTGCTGAACGTGCCGGTCGAGCGCCCGAAGGTCACCGAGACCACCGCGCTGGGCGCCGCGCTGCTGGCCGGGATGGGGGCCGGGCTGTGGGGATCGCTCGACGCGGTGGCGGCCCAATGGCTGCGCGAGGCG
>JADFZP010000273.1 GCA_015232485.1 Alphaproteobacteria bacterium | reverse complement strand
GGCGGGCCATGGCGGCGCACCCGCAGGCGCTTGATGCGGCGGGGGTCGGCGTCGACCACCTCGAATTCCAGGCCGGCGGGATGGCCGATCAACTCGCCGCGGCCGGGAATGCGGCCGGCCAGCGCGAATACCAAGCCGCCCAGCGTGTCGATGTCCTCGCGCTCGTCCTCGGACAGCATGGGGCCGACCATCTCCTCGAAATCCTCGATGGGGGTGCGGGCGTCGGCCTCGATCACCCCGTCGGCGCGCACCACCATGTCGGCCTCGGGCTGGCGGTCCAACTCGTCCTCGATCTCGCCGACGATCTGTTCGACCAGATCCTCGATGGTGACCAGACCGTCGATGCCGCCATACTCGTCGACCACCAGCGCCATGTGGTTGCGCTTCAGCCGCATCTCCAGCAGCAGGTCCAGCACCCGCATGCTGGGCGAAATGAAGATCACCTTGCGCAGCAGCTTAGGGAGGTGGAACGGCTTGCCCGATTCGACCAGCGCCAGCACGTCCTTGATGTGGATCATGCCGATCACGTCGTCCAGCGTGCCGCGATAAATCGGCAGGCGCGAATGGCCGACGCGGGCGAAGGTCTCCAGCAGATCGCGGAACGGGGTCTTGGCGTCCATCGCCACGATGTCGGCGCGCGGCACCATCACGTCATAGGCCGTGACGTCGCGCAGGTGCAGGATGTTGGCCAGCAGCAGCCGTTCGTGATCGTCGATCGGGATTTCGGCGTCCTCGCGCTCCTCGATCAACTCGTCGAGGGTGTCGCGCACCGATTCGCCGTTCCTGGACCGGCGGAAGCCGCGCAGCCAGCCGCGCACCGCGCCGATCAGAGGTCCTTCCTGTTCGGCCCCGTTTTCACGGGGCCTGCTACTGTCCGACGCGTCAGCCACTTTTGAACTCCTCAAGTCTTAAAGAGAAAAAATCACGCATACGGATCGGCGATGCCCAGCGCGGCCAGTATGGCGCGTTCCAGGGCTTCCATCTCCTCGGCCTCGGCGTCGTCCTCGTGGTCGAAGCCCAGCAAATGGAGCACGCCATGGACCACCAGATGGCTGAAATGGGCGGCGACGGTGCGGCCCGACTCGGCGGCTTCGGCCAGGGTGGTCTCCATGGCGATCACCACGTCGCCCAGCAGGATGGGGCCTTGGTCGGGGATCGCCTCGCCCTCGTCGTCGAGGGCGGCGAAGGACAGCACGTTGGTCGCCTCGTCCTTGCCGCGATATTGGTGGTTCAGGCCGCGCACCAGGGCGTCGTCGCCCAGCACCAAGCTGACCTCCAGGCGCTCGACGGGAAGGTCGCCATCCACGGCCCCCGCCGCCAGGGCCGCCGCCGCCACCCGCCGGCCAAGGTCCTCGGCGCCCGGCAGGGCGGTTTCCCAGGCGGCGCAGGGGGCGGAAACGCCGATCTCGGGTCCGTCGCTCATGGCTTCGCCTCGCGCGCGTCGTAGGCCCGCACGATCTTGGTGACCAGTCCGTGGCGCACCACGTCGCGGTCGGTGAAATGCACGAAACCGACGCCCTCCATGCCGTCCAGCGTCTCGATCGCGTCGCGCAGGCCCGAGCGGGCGCCGGCCGGCAGATCGACCTGGCTTAGATCGCCGGTCACCACCATGCGCGATCCCTCGCCCAGGCGCGTCAGGAACATTTTCATCTGCACCGGGGTGGTGTTCTGCGCCTCGTCCAGGATGACGAACGAGTTGGCCAGGGTGCGGCCGCGCATGAAGGCCAGCGGCGCCACCTCGATCTCGCCCGAGGACAGGCGCTTCACCACCTGATCGCCGGGCAGCATGTCGTAGAGCGCGTCGTAAAGCGGCCGCAGATAGGGGTCGACCTTCTCGCGCAGATCGCCGGGCAGGAAGCCCAGCCGCTCGCCCGCCTCGACGGCGGGGCGCGACAGGACCAGCCGGTCGACCTCGCCCTTGATCATCATCGACACCGCCTGGGCGACCGCCAGATAGGTCTTGCCGGTGCCGGCCGGGCCCAGGCCGAACACCAGCTCGCGGTCCTGCATGGCGCGCATGTAGGTGGCCTGGGTCGGCGAGCGCGGCCCGATGTGGCGCTTGCGGGTGCGCAGCACCAGATCGCCGGGCGGGCCGGGTTCGACATGGCCGCCCATGCGGATGGCCGTGTCGACCTCGGCGGCGTCGACCGTCTCGCCGCGCCGCAGCCGTCCATACAGGCTGTCCAGCACCGCCTCGGCCTCCTCGACCTGGGGGCGCTGGCCCGAGATCGCCACCGCGTTGCCGCGGGCTTGCAGCGACACGCCCAGCGCCTGCTCGATGCGGTCGAGATGGACGTGATGGGGGCCGAACAGCATTTGCAGCAGCGCGTTGTCGTCGAATTCCCGCGTGACGTTCGCCGCCTGGCCCGTGCCGTCCGTCACGCGCCCGCCCTTTCGCCGGCCAGGGAATTGGCGTATCCCGCGACGATGCGCAAATCCACGATGGCGCCCAGCAACGAGTCGGGCGCGTCGACATGGACCGGCTGCATCCACGGGCTGCGTCCCAGCAACTGGCCCCGGCGCTTGCCGCGGCGGTCGAGCAGCACCGACATGACCCGCCCGGCCGAGCCGCGGTTGAAGGCCAGCGCCTGTTCGGCGATCAGTCCTTGCGCGGCGGCCAGTCTCTCGTCCTTGACCGCCTCGGGAACCTGGGTCTCGATCAGGGCCGCCGGAGTGCCCGGCCGGGCGCTGTATTTGAACGAATAGGCCTGGGAAAAACCGATCTCGCGAATCAGGGCCATGGTGTCCTCGAAGTCGCCGTCGTTCTCGCCGGGGAACCCGACGATGAAATCGGAAGACAGCGCCAGATCGGGGCGCGCCCGGCGCAGCCGCTCGACCAGCTTGAGATAGTCGCTCCGCCCGTGCTGGCGGTTCATGGCGTCCAGGATGCGGTCCGAACCGGACTGCACCGGCAGATGCAGGAAGGGCATCAGGGCCGGCACCTCGCCATGCGCGGCGATCAGGTCGTCGTCCATGTCGCGCGGATGCGAGGTGGTGTAGCGGATGCGCGACAGCCCGTCGATCTCGGCCAAGGCGCGGATCAGCCGGCCCAGCCGCCAAGCGCCGCCATCCGGCGCCTCGCCGTGCCAAGCGTTGACGTTCTGGCCCAAAAGGGTGATCTCGCGCACCCCGCCCGCCACCAGCCGGCGGGCCTCGTCCAGCAGGCGGGCCGCCGGGCGCGAATATTCGGCGCCGCGCGTATAGGGCACCACGCAGAAGGTGCAGAAGCGGTCGCACCCCTCTTGCACCGACAAAAACGCCGCGCTGCCGGCGGCGACCGGGTCGGGCAGGTGATCGAATTTGGGTTCGGCGGGGAATTCGATGTCCAGCACCGCGCCGCCGGCGCGGCTGGCGCGGGCCACCATCTCGGGCAGGCGGTGATAGGTCTGCGGTCCCAGCACGATGTCGACGAAGGGGGCGCGGGCCAGGATCTCCTCGCCCTCGGCCTGGGCCACGCAGCCGGCCACCGCCAGGATCATCGGCCGTTGCTCTTTCAGAAGGCGCATGCGGCCCAGCTCGGAGAACACCTTCTCCGAGGCCTTCTCGCGGATGTGGCAGGTGTTCAGGATGACCATGTCGGCGCCCTCGGCCCGATCGGCGGGGGCGTAACCAAGCGGCGCCAGAACGTCCGCCATGCGGGCGGAGTCATAGACGTTCATTTGGCAGCCATAGGTCTTGATGAAAAGTCGCTTCGCCACCATCACCACATCTTTGGGGGCCGAACCGGCCGCCCGGCGGAGACTCATGCCGCCCCCGCCTTGCTCAGAAAACTAGCATTCGCGCCGGCCAAGTCAAGCTGGGCGGCGGGCTCCCCAACGGGTGGCGCTCCGGGGCGACCGGTCAGCGCCTCGCCGACCCCGCGCGCCACCACGCGATGGCAGGCGGCCGACAGCGCCTTGCGCGAGGCGTGCTCGGCCAGCGTGGTCGGCGGATGGAAGCGCAGCTCGACGCCGACCTTGCCCAGACCCAGGTAGCACCAGAAATGCGGAACCAGCGCCATCGCGCCGTACCACGCGAAGAGGGGGCGCCACGCATGCCCGACCGCCATGCCGTCCAGCCGGGTATAGGCGATCGAGATCGGCTGCACCGGCAGTCGGCCCTGGTCATGGGCGGCGATCGCGAACAGCGACGATTTGAACGGCAGCGTGCGGTTGCCGTCGCTCGACGTGCCCTCGGGAAACAGGATCAGCGAGTCGCCGGCCGCCAGACGGGCGGTCAGCTCGTCGCGTTGCGAGGCGCTGCGGGCCGCCTTGCGCTGGATGAAGACGGTGCGGCCCAGCCGGCTCAGCCATCCGAACACCGGCCACCCGGACACCTCGGCCTTCGAGACGAAGCAGGCGGGCAGAAGCGCGCCCAGCACGATGATGTCCAGATAGCCCGCGTGGTTGGATACGAACAGCACCGGCCGCGCCGTGTCGGCGATGGCGCCGGACTGGTTGATTCGCAGACCGGCCGCCCAGGCGATGCCCCGCCACCACAGCCTGACCCAACGGGCCAGCGCGCCGTGTCGGCGCGCCGCCCGCATCGCCAAGGCGGGCGGCACCACGACCAGCGTCAGCGCGCCCAGCAGGCACAGGCGCAAGGCGGCCAGAACGGGGGAGGACAGTTCATGCATGTCGGATGGGCGGGACCGCTCAACCCTTCTCGGGCTCGTCCGCGCCAAGCGGAACGCCGTACAGCTCGAGGCGATGGCCGATCAGGCGGAAGCCGTGGCGGCGCGCGATTTCGCGCTGCATGGCCTCGATCTCGTCGCTGTGGAATTCGATCACCTTGCCCGACTGCATGTCGATCAGGTGGTCGTGGTGTTCGTCGGGCGATTCCTCGTAACGCGCCCGGCCATCGCCGAAATCGTGGCGTTCCAGGATGTTCGCCTCTTCGAACAGGCGCACCGTGCGGTACACCGTCGCGATGCTGATCTTGGGGTCGATGCCGGTGGCGCGGCGATAGACCTCCTCGACATCGGGGTGGTCGGCCGCTTCCGAGAGCACGCGGGCGATGACCCGGCGCTGCTCGGTCATCTTCATGCCCTTGTCGATGCAGCGCTGTTCTATGCGGGACGTCATGTCCGTTTGGTCTCGATGATGAATGGCGGACCGGACTATAAACGAAAAGGCATCGCGAGCATATGCCCGCGACGCCGCTTCGTTTCAGCCGTGCCGACCAATTCAGGTGGTGGCGCGCCGCCGCTTGCGGGGCTTCGTGC
>JADFZP010000272.1 GCA_015232485.1 Alphaproteobacteria bacterium | reverse complement strand
CAACCTCCCACGCCGTCATGCCCGGACTTGATCCGGGCATCCACATGACAGCCGCCCAAGCCTTTGTTTCCGCTTTCTCTTTTGCGGAGAAATGGATGGCCGGGTCAAGCCCGGCCATGACGGAAAAGCGTCAGTGCACTAATTCGCCGGGCCGCGCCCCGTCTCGGAGCGCGCCCGCTGCGAGCGCATCTCGTAAACCGCCGCCATATTCCTGAGAACCGGAGCCGCCTCGGGATGATCTTCGGCGATCGCCCGCATCGCATCGGCGAGGTTGGCTAGCATCCTTGGGCTGACGACGTTCTGGCTTTGCATGATACCCATCTCCCTAGACCATGTTTCGTTATGTCTTGGAGAGGCAAGCCTGCCACGAGAGGAGCGATGCTTCACAGCGAGCAAACGAACTAACCCGCTCAGTGCGTCTGGCGGCCCGCAAGGGAAATTATGGCAAAGATCGACGGTTGATCGCGCCTGAACTTGCGCGTATTACGCGTCTGATGGCGTGAATTTGTAGCCGTGCCCGGAAAGCGTGAGTATCAGACGTGGCGACTTCGGGTCAACCTCTATCTTTCGACGCAACCGGCTGACCAGGACGTCGATCGTGCGATCGACCGGGGCCCAATCGCGACTGCTCACCGCCGTCAGCAATTGGTGCCGCGTGTGCACCCGGCCGGGCTGGCTGGCCAGCCGGGCCAGCAGATCGAATTCGGCGCGGGTCAGGTGGACCTGTCGACCATCCGGCCGATGCAGCGAGCGTCCCGGCATGTCAAGCGTCCAGCCTTCGAACTTCAGCACGCCGGTCAGTTCGGTCGGCGGACTCAGGCGCCGCAGCACGGTGCGGACGCGGGCCATCAGCTCGCGCGGCACGAAGGGCTTGGTGACGTAATCATCGGCGCCGACCTCCAGCCCGATGATGCGATCCATGTCGTCGGCGCGGCCCGACACCATGATGATCCCGGTGCGGTGATGGCGGCTGAGTTCGCGCGCCAGGGTCAAGCCGTCGTCGTCGGGCAGGTTGAGGTCGAGCAGCACCAACGAGAAGGTCTCGGCGGCCAGCAAGGCGCGGGCCTGCGCCGCCGTGTCGGCCGCCCCGACCGGATAGCCTTCGGCCACCAGCAGCTTGACCAGAATGGCCCGCGTGCTTGGTTCGTCCTCGACCACCAGTATGCGTTCGCGATCCGGCATGACGTCGTCCCGTTCGGCGCCCCCTTCGGCCCCACAGCACGCTTTATATCCAGAATTTCCGTCGCGGCAAACACCCGCTGGGGCCTTCCCCCTATGGCCAGTCCCGCCAGCGCTCGCGGAGGAGCGGCGGTTCTTTGGGGCTAGTGCCCCGCGAGAATGGGCCGACAGAGCATATGTGCTCGGAAAGGCGCGATCGAACGGGGAAGACCATGGCCCGAAACATCCTGATCACTGGGGGAGCCGGATTCATCGGCTCGCATCTCTGCGACGAGCTTCTCGAAGCCGGCCACCGGGTGCGGGCGCTGGATTCCATGATCCCCCAGGTCCACGGGCCGGCGGCCACGCGTCCCGCCCATCTCGCCCCCGAGGTCGAACTGCTGCGAGGCGACATGCGCGACGCCGCCGCCGTGCGGCGCGCCCTGGACGGGGTCGACGCGGTGTTTCATCTCGCCTCGATGGTCGGGGTGGGCCAAAGCATGTTCCAGATCGACGATTATGTCGGGGTGAACGACCTGGGCACCGCGGTTCTGCTGCAAGCCCTGAGCGAACGGCCGGTCGAGCGGCTGGTGGTCGCCTCGTCGATGAGCGTCTACGGCGAAGGGCTGTACCAGGATGGCGAGGGCCGCCCGGTGTCCGACGCCGACCGCACGGCCGATGGCTTGCGCGACGCGCGGTGGGAGATGGTGGGGCGCGACGGCCGCCCGCTCGCGCCCCTGCCGACCCCCGAATGGAAGCCGCCGGCCCTGGCCTCGGTCTATGCGCTGAACAAATTCGCGCAGGAGCGCATGTGCCTGCTGATCGGCGGCGCCTATGGCATCGGCACCACCGCCCTGCGCTTTTTCAACGTCTATGGGCCGCGCCAGGCGCTGTCCAACCCCTATACCGGCGTGCTGGCGATCTTCGGCGCCAGGCTGCTCAACGGCCGCCCGCCCCTGCTGTTCGAGGATGGCGGGCAGCGCCGCGACTTCGTGCATGTCAAGGACGTGGCGCGGGCCTGCCGCATGGCGATGGACAGCCCGGCCGCCCCCGGCCGGGTCTTCAACGTGGCCAGCGGGCACAGCCTGACCATCGCCGAATTGGCCGCCCGCCTGTCGCGCGCCATGGCGCTGTCGATCGAGCCCGAAATCACCGGCCGGTTCCGGGTGGGCGACATCCGCCACTGCTTCGCCGACATCGGCGCGGCCCGCCAGGGTCTGGGCTTCGAGCCGCGGGTCGCGCTCGACGACGGCTTGGTCGAACTGGTCGAATGGCTGGCCCGCCAGACCGCCGTCGACCACGTCGAGCGGATGACCAGCGAATTGGCCAGCCGGGGGTTGGTGGCATGACGGCGGCGCGACCGGCGGGCGTGCTGATCACCGGCGGGGCCGGCTTCCTGGGCGCCAATTTGGCGGACCGGCTGGCCGGACAGGGCCGACGGGTGATCGTCTACGACAATCTGTGCCGCCCCGGCGTCGCCGCCAATCTGGCTTGGCTGCGAAGCCGCCATGGCGATCTGGTCGAGGCGGTGGTGGCCGATATCCGCGACGGCGCCGCCCTGGACGCCGCCGTGGCCCGCGCCGAGGGAATCTGCCATCTGGCCGCCCAGGTGGCGGTGACCACCAGCGTCGTCGACCCGGTCACCGATTTCGAGGTCAATCTGCGCGGCACCTTCCGGCTGCTCGAGGCGATCCGCGCCCTGCCCAAGCCGCCGCCGCTGGTGTTCGCCTCGACCAACAAGGTCTATGGCCGCTTGGCCGGAGTGGCGTTGGAGCGCCGCGGGGCGCGCTGGTTGCCCGCCGACCCCGCGCCGCGCGCCTTAGGGATAGACGAGGCCCAACCGCTCGATCTGCACAGCCCCTATGGCTGCTCGAAGGGCGCCGCCGACCAGTACGTGCTGGATTACGCGCGGATCTACGGCCTGCCCGCCGTGGTGTTGCGGATGAGCTGCCTTTACGGCCCGCGCCAATTCGGCACCGAGGATCAGGGCTGGGTCGCCCATTTCCTGCTTTCGGCCAAGGCCGGCCGCACCTTGGCGATCTTCGGCGACGGCGCCCAAGTGCGCGACGTGCTGCATGTCGACGACGCCGTCGAGGCGTGGCTGCTGGGCTTGAGCGACGCCGCCCGGCTGGCCGGTCAGCCGTTCAATCTGGGCGGCGGGCCGGGCAACGCGATCAGCCTGCTCGACCTGATCGAACGGATTTCCGCCCTGCGCGGCGAGACGCCCAGCCTCGACTTCCGGCCGTCGCGGCCGGGCGATCAGCTTTGGTACGTCTCGGACACCCGCCGCTTCCAGGCGGCCACCGGCTGGAGCCCCCGCATCGCCGCCGAGGACGGCGTGACGCGGCTGCATCGCTGGCTGGCCGGCGAAGGGGTGCCGGCATGAGGATCGCCCTGCTCAATCCCCGTTGGAGCTTCGAGGGCAGCATCTATTTCGGCTGCCGCGAACCGCATCTGCCGCTTGAACTGGGCTATTGCCGCGCCCTTCTGCCGGGCCACCAGACCTTGATGCTCGATGGCCGGCTGGACGACCTGACCCATGGCGAGATGGCCGTCCGCCTCGCCGACTTCCGGCCGGACATGACGGTCGTCACCACCGCGCCAACCTATCTGTTCTGGCGCTGCGCCCAGCCCGAACTGCGCGTGCCGCAGGATCTGGTCGCCTTGATCCGCCCGGTGGCCGGGCGGCTGGTCGCGGTGGGGCCGCACGGCTCGACCTCGCCGGGCGCCGTGCGCCGCAAGCTGGGCGTCGACGAGGTGGTGATGGGCGAGTGCGAAGAGATCGTCGCCCGGCTGGCCGATGGAGGAACCGCGCCCCCGGTTCCCCATACCGGACGCTTCACCGATTTGCCGCCGCTGTCCTGGCCGGCCGAATGGCTGGCCCGCCACACCCACCACCACCACCGTTTCGACGCCCCGCCCGATGGACCGGGCGCCGAGATCGAGGCGTCGCGCGGCTGCCCCTATCGCTGCTCGTTCTGCGCCAAGGAGGCGTTCCGCGACGCCTATCGCCGCCGCGCGCTGGGGCCGCTGCTGGCCGAGATCGACGGGCTGATCGCGCAAGGCGTCACCTATCTGTACTTCATCGACGAGATCTTCCTGCCCGACCGCCGCCTGCTCGAGGCCCTGGTCGACCGGCCGGTGCGATTCGGCGTGCAGACCCGCATCGACCTGTGGAAGCCCGAATATCTGGAGCTGCTGGGCCGCGCCGGCTGCGTGTCGATCGAGGCCGGGGTGGAAAGCCTGTCCGAGGCCGGCCGCGACCGGCTGGACAAGGATTGCCGCATGTCGACCGACGAGTTGGGCGAGCGGCTGGTCCTCGCCAAGCGGCACGTTCCCTTCGTGCAGGCCAATCTGATCGAAGGCCCCGACGACGATCAGGCCGACCTGATCGCCTGGCGCCGGGCGATGCGCGCCCAGGGCGTGTGGGCCAACGATCCCGTGCCCCTGTTCCCCTATCCCGGCGCCCCCGACTACCGCAAGCGGTGGGGGCCGCCCGACGACCTGGCCTGGGAGCGGGCGGTCGACGACTACCTCGCCCGCTTCGACCATTTCAGCGACATCCAGGAGGAGCGGCCCTTGCCACTCCACCATCTCGAAAGGAGCATCCCTTGACCCTGCGCGTGCTGATGACCGCCGATGCGGTGGGCGGCGTTTGGACCTATGCCGTGGACTTGGCGCGCGGCCTAAGCCGCCACGACGCCACCGTCACGCTGGCGGTGATGGGGCCGGCGCCCTCGCCCGCCCAGCGCGCCCAGGCCGAGGCGGTTCCCGGCCTGGTGGTCGAGCATGCCGCCTTCCGCCTGGAGTGGGTGCCCGGCGCCGATCTCGATGTCGAGCGGGCCGGCGACTGGCTGCTGGGCCTCGAACGCCGGGTCGGCGCCGATATCGTCCACGTCAACGGCTTCGCCCACGCCGCCCTGCCCTGGACGGCGCCTTGCCTGCTGGTCGCCCATTCCTGCGTGCGGTCGTGGTTCCGCGCGGTGCGCCAAAGCGAGGCGCCGGCCGAATACGACGCCTATGCCCGCCGCGCCCGCGCCGGCTTGGCGGCGGCGCGG
>JADFZP010000271.1 GCA_015232485.1 Alphaproteobacteria bacterium | reverse complement strand
ACGTGGATTGGCGGCCCCGAAGGCCTGGGGAAATTGGTGCACCCGACGAGATTCGAACTCATGACCTCTGCCTTCGGAGGGCAGCGCTCTATCCAGCTGAGCTACGGGTGCATCCGGCTGGGATCGGAAACATAGCGCAACCCGCCTTCGCCTGCAAAGGGCTATGTGGGTAGGCTAATCGCCGTTCAGCACCCGCGCGGCGCGGCGGTCGGCGCCCGAGGGCAGCGGGGCGGCGGGGTTGGCGATCCAGGTGGCGATGTCTTGCAGGACCACGTCGGCCTGAAGGTCGCGCATCAGCATGTGGAAGCCTTCCGGATAAAGCGCCAGGCGTTGGCCGGCCGCCGGGCCGGGCAGGCTGCGCATCATGCGCCAGGTGGGGGCGGGCGGCACCACCTCGTCCTTTTCGCCGTACAGCACCAGGGCCGGCACGGCCAGACGGCCGGCCGAGGCCAGCGCCTCGTCCATCAGATCGACCAATCCGGCGATGGCGTCGACGCGGGTCTCCTTGATGACCAGCGGGTCCTTGGACAGGGCGCGCAGCATCTCGATGTTGTCCGAGGGGCGGATGTCCAGGCCGCGGCCCGACAGCTTCATTCCCGGCAGGGTGTTGGCGGCCACCCACAACCCGGCGCGCTGGAACACGTTCATGGTACTGCGGCCCCACACCGCCGGGGCCGACAGGATCACCCCGGCCACGGGCGGCGGGCGCTCGCCGGTCATCGCCAGGATGATCACGGCGGCGCCCATGCTCTCGCCCAGCAGATAGACCGGCAGGCCGGGATGGCGGGTGGCGGCCAGCCGGGCCACCTGCGCCACGTCGTCGGCCAGCGCGCGGCCACCCGGCCAATAGCCGGGATGCGGCCCGCGGCCGAAGCCGCGCTGGTCGTAGGCGTAGACGGCCAGCCCGCGCGACGACAGGAACGGCCCCACCGTGTCGTACGAATTGGAGTAGTCGTTGAAGCCGTGCAACGCCACCACCACGGCCTGGGGCGGGCCTTGCGGCCGCCACTCGCGCATCGGCAGCGCCGCGCCGTCGCGGGTGGCGATGTGGGTGTGGTTCAACTCGGCGACGGCGATCATCGGACCGGGCAGCATGATGCGCTGGGGGGCGCAGCCGGCCACGGCCAGGGCGAGGGAGACGGTGAGGGTAAGGGCGAGGGCGCGAAAACACGACGGCATGGCGCAAAAATAGCGGCCCGCCGCCGGGAAGTGTAGCGGGTTGGGCGCCTATCAGCCGGAATCGCGGGCGGCACGGGTAAGCTGCAGGAAAATGTCTTCAAGATCGGTCTCTTCGGTCGACAGGTCGACCACCGTCAACCCGGCCTCTTGAACCGCCGCCAGGATGCGGCCGACCGGCGACACCGAGGGCTTGAAGGCGAAGACCAGCCGGCGCTCGGGCCGCATCTCGGGCGCGAAGGCGGCAAGGGCCGCGGGAAGCTCGTCAAGGTCGCGATCCACCGTCACCGTCAGGGTCTTCGAATCCAGCCGGCGCAGCAGCGCCCCGGTGGTGTCGCAGGCCACCACCTTGCCGCGGTCGATGATGGCGACGCGGTCGCAAAGTTGCTCGGCCTCCTCAAGGTAATGGGTGGTCAGCAGGATCGTCGTGCCGCGCGCGTTCAGCCCCTTGACGTATTCCCACAACTGCTGGCGCAGGGCGATGTCGACGCCGGCCGTCGGCTCGTCGAGCACCAGCACGGGCGGCGAATGCACCATCGCCTTGGCGACCAGCAGGCGGCGCCGCATGCCGCCCGACAGGGTGCGGGCATAGGCGTTGGCCTTGTCGGCCAGCCCCACCGCCTCGAGGATTCGCGCGGTGCGCCGTTCGCCGGCCGGCACGCCATACATGCCGGCCTGCACCTCGAGCAGTTCGTGCGGCGTGAAGAAGGGATCGAGATTGAGTTCCTGCGGCACCACGCCGATGGCGGCGCGGGCGCCGCGCTGGTCCTGGTCGATGTCGCGGCCCCACACCTTGACGGTGCCCGAGGTCTTCAGCGCCAGCCCGGCCAAAATGTTGATGAAGGTCGACTTGCCCGCCCCGTTCGGCCCCAAAAGTCCGAAAAACGAGCCGCGCGGGATGCGCAGATCGATGTTGTCGAGCGCCGTCTTGGGCGGCCCGCGGCGGCCGCGATAGACCTTGACCAGCGATTCGGTTTCGACGGCATTGTCGGGCGGTTGGGCTCGCATCGAATTCCGGGGAAGAGAGTCGTTGAACGGTGGCCGCCAATGGGTATCATCCGGCGGTTCGTCGGGTCAACGCCCCGGCGGCCCCCCTGGTCAGCGAGGCAGCCATGCAAAGCACGGAACAAGCGATCGTCGTCGAAACCGCCAAGGTCGCCTGCGACGGCGGCGGCGGCGCGCTGGGCCATCCGATGATCTATATGACCTTCGCCGGCAAGGCCGAGATCGTCTGCCCCTATTGCAGCCGCCGCTATCGCCTGGCCGAAGGCGCCAAGGCGGAGCACGCGCACTGACCCAGCCCCGCCACGTCTATCTGGTCGACGGCTCGGGATTCATCTTCCGCGCCTTCCATGCCCTGCCGCCGATGACCCGCGGCGACGGCACGCCGATCAACGCCGTCTACGGCTTCACCACCATGATGCTGAAGCTGCTGCACGAGACCGACGCCGACCACGTCGCGGTGATCTTCGACGCGGCGCGCAAGACCTTCCGCCAGGACATCTACCCCGAATACAAGGCCCACCGCGACGAGACGCCGCCGGAGTTGATCCCCCAGTTCCCGCTGATCCGCGACGCCACCCACGCGCTGAACGTCCCCTGCGTTGAGCAGAACGGCTTCGAGGCCGACGACCTGATCGCCACCTACGCCCGCGAGGCGGTGCGCCAGGGCGCCCGCGTCACCATCGTGTCCTCGGACAAGGACCTGATGCAGTTGGTCAACGGCTCGATCGAGATGCTGGACCCGATCAAGAACAAGGCGATTCGCGAAGACGAGGTGCGCGAGAAATTCGGCGTCGGCCCCGACCGGGTGGTCGATGTGCAGGCCCTGGCCGGCGACGCCAGCGACAACGTGCCCGGCGTGCCCGGCATCGGCGTCAAGACCGCCGCCCAGTTGATCCTGGAATACGGCGATCTTGACACCCTGCTGGCCCGCGCCGCCGAGATTCGCCAGCCCAAGCGCCGCGAGACGCTGCTGGCCAACGCCGAGATGGCCCGCCTGTCGCGCCGTCTGGTGCTGCTGGACGAGAACGTGCCGGTCGAGCATCCGCTGTCCGACTTCGCGGTGCGCCAGCCCGATCCCGAAAAGCTGCTGGCCTTTTTGCACGAGCAGGGCTTCAAGACGATCGCCCAGCGCGTCGAGCAACGGCTGGGCGTGGTCACCGAGATCGCGGTTCCCGGCCGCCCGCCGGTGCCGCTGTCGGTGACATACGAATTGGTGACCACCGAGGCGGCGCTGGACGACTGGATCGCCAAGGCCCGTCTGGCCGGACTCATGGCGGTCGATACCGAGACCACCTCGCTGTCGGCGCTGACCTGCGACATCGTCGGCGTCTCGATGTCGATCGAGCCCGGCCACGCCTGCTATATCCCGCTGCGCCACACCGCGCAGGCGGCGCAGGGCAGTCTGGCGCTGGGCGGCGCGGGCGCGGCGGCCGAGGCGCCCACGCTGATCCCCCACGATCTGGCGATCGCCAAGCTGAAGCCGCTGCTGGAAGACCCGGCGGTGCTGAAGATCGGCCACAACATCAAATACGACCTTCAGGTGCTGTCGGTGTGCGGCATCCATGTCGGGCCGCTCGACGACACCATGATGATCAGCTACGTGCTGGAGGGTGGCGCCCACGGCCATGGGCTGGACGAGTTGTGCAAGATGCACCTCGATCACGACACCATCAAATTCGGCGACGTCTGCGGCACCGGCAAGGCGCAGGTGACCTTCGACAAGGTGCCGCTGGACCGCGCCCTGGATTACGCGGCCGAAGACGCCGACATGACCTTGCGCCTGCACCGCTGGCTGAAGCCGCGTCTGGTGCCCGAGCACGTGGTCAATGTCTACGAGCGCCTGGAGCGCCCGCTGCTGCCCATCCTGGCCGAGATGGAGCGCCTGGGCATCCGCGTCGACACCGCCGTTCTGCACGAGCTGTCGGTCGATTTCGGCCGCCGCATGGCCATTCTCGAAGACGAGATCCAGGTTCTGGCCGGTCGCCCCTTCAATGTGGGCTCGCCCAAGCAACTGGGCGAGGTGCTATTCGAGGACATGAGCCTGCCCGGCGGCAAGAAGGGCCGCACCGGCGCCTGGGGCACCGGCGCCGACGTGCTCGAGGCGCTGGCCGCCCAGGGGCACGAACTGCCCAGGCGGGTGATGGACTGGCGCCAACTCGCCAAGCTGAAAAGCACCTATGCCGACTCGCTGCTGGCGCAAAATCGCCAGGGTCGCGTCCACACCACGTTCAGCCAAGCCGCCACCTCGACCGGGCGGTTGAGTTCGTCGGACCCCAACCTGCAAAACATCCCGATTCGCACCGAGGAGGGCCGCAAGATCCGCCGCGCCTTCATCGCCGATCCGGGCTGGAAATTGCTGTCGGCCGACTATTCGCAAATCGAGCTGCGTCTGGTCGCCCACGTGGCCGGCATCGAGGGCCTGAAACAGGCCTTCCGCGACGGCGCCGACATCCACGCCATCACCGCCTCGCAGGTGTTCGGCGTGCCGGTCGAGGGCATGGACCCCCAGATCCGGCGCAAGGCCAAGGCGATCAATTTCGGCATCATCTACGGCATCAGCCCGTTCGGACTGGCGCAGCAATTGTCGATCCCGCAGGGCGAGGCCAAGGCCTATATCGACGCCTATTTCGCCCGCTATCCCGAGATTCGCGACTACATGAACGCGACCCGCGAACTGGCCCGCAAACAGGGTTTCGTCACCACGCCGTTCGGCCGCAAGGTGTTCACGCCGGGAATCGCCGACAAGAACCCGGCGATGCGCAGCTTCGCCGAGCGCGCCGCGATCAACGCCCCCATCCAGGGCGGCGCCGCCGACATCATCAAACGCGCCATGATCCGCCTGCCCGCCGCCCTGGCGGATGCCGGCCTGGGCGCCCGCATGTTGCTGCAAGTCCACGACGAACTGGTCTTCGAAGTGCCCGAGGATCAGACCGAACCGACCCGCGAAGTGGTCCGCGCCGTGATGGAGGGCGCCGCCTCCCTGGACGTGCCGCTGGTCGTCGACACCGGCATCGCCGCCAACTGGGCCGAGGCGCATTGAGG
>JADFZP010000270.1 GCA_015232485.1 Alphaproteobacteria bacterium | reverse complement strand
ACGGGGGCGGATGCGACGGCCACCGGCTATCAGGCGCAGAACCTGAACACGCTCGCGTTGGAGGCGACCCGTGACGCCCCCGTCGGCTTCACCGCCTTCGTGGCGGCCAGTCGCAGCGACGTGGCGGCGACGCAGTTCGACGACATCGTGCGCTGGTCGACCATCCTCGGCTTGGCCCAGCGGGCCGGGCTGGGGCCGCGACCGCAATAGGGGGGCGCGATGGCCGGCGAACGCGAACGCGGCTTCGGCATCGCCCAGATCGCCGTGGTGGCCGTCGTGGTCGGCATGATGGTCGGCGCGACCGCCATTCTTCGCACCGCCACCCAAGGCCGCGAGGCGCAGGCCACCGCCACGTCGCGCATGCAGGAGATCGCGCTGGCGATCAACGCCTTCGCCCTGTCCCAAGGCCGGCTGCCTTGCCCGGCGCCGCACACGGACAGCGTCACGGCCACGGTGGCCAACACCTACAAGGAAGGCACCTGCGCGACCGCGGAGTTGAATGGCCTCGTGCCCTGGCAGACGCTGGGGCTGCCCGAAAGCATGGCCTTCGATCCGTGGGGACGGCGCATCTCGTACCGGGTCGACGACGGGTTGGCGGTCGGTTCGACAGCGCTGAAGGATCTGGCCGGCAATCATGCCGGCACGGGCCTGACCATCTGCCTGAACGCCGCCTGCACCAGCACCTATCGCAGCCGCAACGCCAGCACGGGCGGGGCGAGCTTCGCCCTGATCAGCCACGGCCCGTCGGGGCTGGGCGCGCGTCTGCGGCCCTTCGCCGGCGCCTATACGGTGCAGGCGATCGGCGGCGTCAGCGTGCCGGGCTCGACCGCCGAGCAGGCCAACGTCGCGGCGCCGAACGCCGATTATCAGATTTTCGCCCTGCCGGGTTCGGCGCCCAACGTCTCGCCCACCGACGCCGCCCATTTCGACGACGTGGTGGTGTTGGGCAAGACGGTGTCCGAACTGGCCAAATATGTCGGGGCGGGCGGCGGCGACCGCGGCAAGCCGCCGGGCGCCGATCCGATCCTCAGCGACTTGACCAAGTTCCGCGCCTATTCCTCGACCACCAGTCCGGCCTCGGTCGCCACCAGCGCGATCGACACCGGCGCCGGCACCGAAATGCCGATCGCCAAGCTCGACACGGGCAGCACCACGGCGGCGGCCAGCGCCGACCAGCGTTCCTGCCTGTGGGGACCGGACGTGGTCGAACTGGCGTCGAAGACGATTCGCGTCTTCTTCGAATTCAGCTTCGAGGATGACAGCGGCTCGGGCACCCAGGCCAATGCCGACCGGCGCGGCGATGGGCTGGTGTTCGCCTTCCTGCCGTCCACCGCCTCGGCCACCCAGGCCGGGCTGGGCTGCGGCGATGGGGCCTATCTGGGTTTCGACGGCCCGCTGGGCACCGAAATGCCCACGCCGCGTTTTGGCGTCGAGATCGACGCGCGTCACAACTCGGCGCACAGCGACCCCACCGAGGCGCGCAATCACATCGCCATCCTGCGCAATGGGATCATACACAGCGGCACCACGAGCGCCGGGCCGATGTGCTACACGGTCAGCGGCGGCACCGTCGACAGCGACTATGCCACCAAGGGCCATCACGCCTGCGCCTCCGAGCGCCAGACCATGCGGGTGATGAGCGGCGCCACCTCGACCCTGACCGTGCCCGGCACGCGGACGGCGCAGTTCGGCACCAATTCCTTCGCGATGGTGCGGCGCTCGACCGGCAACGATCTGTCCAGTACCGGCACCTCGTACTACGCGCTGTCCGGCTCGGCGGTCAGCGGCAACGACACCGTCCTGACGGCGACCGGCATGACGGTGCCCGACGTCACCTATGCGGACGGCGTGGTGCTCGGCTCCAGCTTCTACATCGTGGGCGTCAGCACCGCGTCGCGCACCTTCACGGTGGACGGCGACCATCGCGCCGACTTCCCCACCGGCTCGCAAGCCTTCGTCAACAACTCGACCGGCAACAACGGCGTCTACACCGTCACCGCCACGGCCTATGACGCGTCCCCGACCGCGACCACCCTCACCGTTTCGGAAGCCATTCCCAGCGCCACCGCCAACGGACGCGTCACCGCCATGGTGCGCAATTGGATGGAGGCGGGCTTGGGCGCCTTCACGGCCACCGTGACGGCCGGCAATCCGACCTTCACGATCGCCGGAGACCGCACGTCCGAATTCCCCGGCGGCGCCACGGCCTATGCCGGTGGGGCGGTCAACAAGGTCGCCTCGTCCACCTACGCTTCGCCCAACACCACCGTCACCTTGTCCGCGAACGCGGCGGCCTCGGGCACGTCGGTATCGGGCGCGCCGCGCTACTGGCTGGAAAGCGGGCGCCATCAGCCGACCATCTACGACGTCGATTTGGGTGGATACACGGTCACGGCGGCGACGCGCGGCCCCAGCTTCACGGTGTCGGGCGACCGCACCGCGACCTTCGTAAGCGGCGCCTCGGCGATCGTCAGCGGCTCGACCGGCAACGACCAGACCTATACCGTCCGCGCGTCCATCGCCAGCGGCGCCAACACCATCATCGTCGTCGACCGCCAGGGGACCGAGCCGGATCACACGACCGCCAACGGCACCATCAAGGTCGGCGCCTCGGGCACCACCTACGCCATCACCGCCGTGGCCACCCACGGCACCCTGACGGTGGCCGGCGACCAGAGGTCCCGCTTCACGGCGGGCAACACCGCCACCCTGACCGGCGCCGACAATGCCGACGGCTACACCGTGGTGTCGTCGACCCTGACGGGCGGCAATACGGTGATTACCGTCGACGAGGCGGTCACCACCACGACGACCGGCGGAACCCTGACCGGTCTGGCGCGGTTCCGGGTGTTGGGCAATCATCTCAGCCTGTTCGGGCCGCAATCCAACGCGCAGGTGGTCAATTCGACGGCCAGCCCGGTCACCCTGAACGGCCTTTACGGCGTCGAAAGCGCGACCTGGGACGGCACCTACACCAACATCTACGTCACCGACACGCCGGGGACGACGACCCTCGATGGCCCGGCGCTGATCACCGGAAGCTGGCACAAGGCGCGGATCGAGGTGCATACCAGCACGGCGGGCGTCTGCTCGGGCACCGACGTGCTGGTCAAGGCCTGGCTGTGGGACGCCCGCGTCCCTTGGAGCCTTTGCCGGGGCGGCACCACCTATTGCGACGATCTGGAGAACAACTTCGTCTCGGACGGCGACGAGTCCGCCCATGTCTGGCACTGCGTCCCCTATGTCGCGGCAAGCCAGTCCAGCCTATGGTTCGGCTTCACCACCGGGGTGGCGAGCGGGGTGTATCGCTCGGCGCCGCAATACCGCTATTTCGGGATCGGGGCCTATTGATGCGCCGCCAAGCCGGCTATTCGCTGCTGGAGATGGCCGTCGTCCTGGTCGTTGTGGGGTTGATCGTCGGCGCGGGTCTGCTGCTGGGCGCCGACCGCCTGGGCAAGAGCCGGCTGGCCGACGCCCAGGCCCGGCTCGACCGGATCGAGGAGGTGTTGCGCCATTTCGCCTCGGCCAACCGGGCCTTGCCCTGCCCCGACGTGACCGGCGACGGCGTCGCCGATGGCGGGCCGACCTGCACCGGCGGTCAGGCCAACGGGGTGGTGCCCTGGGTGACGCTGGGCATGCGGCGCGACGAGGCGATCGACCCCTGGAGCCATTATGTGAGCTATCGCGTCGATGACGGCGGCGGACGCGCGGCCACCATTCCGGGCGGCCTGGACATGAGCGCGTGCAGCGCCACCGCCACCGCCTTCGCCGTCGAGGCGGACGCCTGCGCCAGCACCGTCCATCCCAACGACTGGCTGCTCAATCGCGGTCTGATCGTGCAGGACCCCAGCGGCGCGCCGACCGTGACGATCAACGATCCGTCGACGCGGTTCACCGGCGCCGCCTATGTCCTGATCAGCCACGGCGAGAGCGGAGCGGGCGGAGTTGGCGGCGGCTTCGTCTATCACGACGGCGCGCTGTCGACCGCCGAGGCGCCCAACGCCGCCAATCTGGCGGTCTCGGCGACCAGCGATCGGCCCAACGGCCATGGCGGGTGGGTGTCGCGGCGCTTTGGCACCGCCAGCCCGCGTTTCGACGATCTGATCCGCCATCCCGATCTGATGAGCTTCGCGGTGGCCGCCGGGCTGGGCCCGCGCGACGTGATCGCCTCCCGCCTGGGCGGCGACCGGCCTGGCTTGGCGACCCAGGGCACCGTCGCCGGGACCGACACCACGCCGGCTCCCTCGGGTCCCGCCCCGGTCAGCATCAGCTTCGCCAGCCAGAACATTCCCGGCAACTGGTCCGGCAACGTCACCGGCGTGACCAACCAAATGACCATCGGCGGCGTGACCATATCGAGCACCAGCACCCTGGCCAATAACTGGCTCGCCGAACTGCTCAGCCAGCTTCTGTTCGGCGGTAGCCTGGGCGACCTGTTCTACGGCGGCGGCTCGTTGGGGGTGGGGATCGGCAACACGCTGGACGAGGGCGAGACGCTGTCCCTGGCCGCCGACGAGACTTACACCGGGTATACGCTGAGCCTGACGGGACTGGGACCCAGCGAGACGCTCAACGTCAACGGCTGGGACGGCGCCACCAATCGCGGCGCCACGGCGTTCCACGGCAACGCCGCGAACCAGAACCTTACGGTCGCGGGCAGCTTCGCCAGTGGGTTCGACAAGTTGGTCCTGGCGGTCGGCAATAACGATTCGATCGGCGTCACCGGCTTCGGCTTCACGCCATGAGGCCGGTGCCGCTTTCCCCGGATGGTGCTATCCTGTACGCTTCCGATGGGGAGTCGGGGGAACGGGAGGGTGCGATGGCTGGTCGTCAGGCCGGGTTCTCGCTGGTCGAGATGTCGATCGTGCTGGCCATTCTCGGGCTGATCGTCGGCGGCGGGGTGGGCATCGGCTCCAGCTTCTACAGCAAGAGCAAGGTGGCCGAGGCGCGCGTCATGATGGATCGCGTCGAGCGCGCCTTGCGCGACTACGCCGCCGCCTTCCGGGCGCTGCCCTGTCCCGACGTCGTCGGCGGGGACGGCGTCGCCGATGGCAGCGCTGGTACTTGCACGTCGAGCCAACTGAATGGCGTGCTTCCTTGGGCCACACTGGGGCTCAGGCGGGAAGAGGCGATCGACCCCTGGAAGCATTACCTGACATATCGGGTCGACCCCAATCTGACGATCCAGAATAATCTTGACCTGACCGGCTACGACACGACGGCGAAGGCGG
>JADFZP010000269.1 GCA_015232485.1 Alphaproteobacteria bacterium | reverse complement strand
AGCAGGCGGTCGGCGGCTTCGGGGGAGAGCAGCAGGTGGTCGATGCGCAGGCCCATGTCGCGGGTCCAGGCGCCTTGGCGGTAGTCCCACCACGAGTACAGGCGGGGCCTTGCGTCGAGCGCCCGCACCGCGTCGGTCAGGCCGAGGTGGAGCAGGGTGCGCAGGCGGGCGCGTTCCTCGGGGTGGAACAGCACCTGGCCCTCCATGATTTGGGTGTCGCAGACGTCGATCGCCTCGGGCGCCACGTTGAGGTCGCCGCCCAGCAGGAAGGGCTTTTCCTCGGCGAGCAGCGCCCGCGCCCTGGCGGCCAGGGCGTCGAGGAAGGCCAGTTTGAACGGGAAGCGGTCGGATTGGGTGGACTGGCCCATCGGCACGTAGATCGACGCGACCCGCAGGCCACCCTCCAGCACCGCCTCGATGTGGCGGGCCTCGACGCCTTCGGGACGGCCGGGCAGGCCGCGCTCGACCGACAGGATGGGCCGGCGCGACAGGACGGCGACGCCGTTGTAGGTCTTTTGCCCGGAATGCGCGACGTGGAAGCCCATCGCCTCGAACTCCAGGCGGGGGAAGGCGTGGTCCTCGCATTTGGTCTCTTGCAGCAGCAGCACGTCGGGCGCCGCGCCCTCGATCCAGTCGAGCACGTTGGGCAGGCGGGCCTTGATCGAATTGACGTTCCAGGTGGCCAGCTTCAGCGGCATGGCTGGTTCCTTCGTGGTACAAGCGGGAGAGACTGTCGAAACCACAGATGCCCATAGTACAGTGCCCAAGGCGACGGACCAACGAGGCTGACGATGCGGCTCGCGACGATTCTGCTGGCGGTTCTATTGACGCCGGGCGCCGCCTGGGCCGAGTTGTGCAAACGCCCCGATGGCGAGCCGGTGCGGATCGATGTCGAGACCAAGATCGCCAAGACCGCCTATCGCCACGATCTCGGCAAGCAGGGCATCGAGCGGTTGCAGAACAAGACCAACGGCTCGGCGACGCCGGGCACCACGGTGGGCCTGACCGTCGCCGCCTATGGCTATCGGCTGAGCATGGGCGCCAAAGCGTGGCGGCGTTCGGACGGCGCGTGGTGTCAGTGGATTTCGAACCTGCGGGTCGAGGTGTCGATCCCCGAGCAGACGGTCTATGTGGCCCGCGAATACCCGGCGGGAAGCTGCGAATACGGCGCCGTCATCGAGCACGAGAACGAGCACGTCCGCCTGAACGAGTCGATCCTGCGGAATTTCGGCGCCCAACTGGGCCGGCCGTTGCGCGCGGCGGTCGACCGCATGAATCCGATCGTCGCGTCCGAAAACAGCTCGGAAATCCCCCGCCCGCTGAAGACGACGCTGGAGCGATTGATGCGCGACCTGGAAGCCGACCGCGCGCGCGCCAACGCGGCGATCGACACCGAACAGAATTACCGGGCGACCAGCACCCGTTGCCGAAACTGGTAGGGGTCAGACCGAGAACGAACTGCCGCAGCCGCAGCTCGACTTGGCGTTGGGGTTCTTGATCTGGAACGAGGCGCCCATCAGATCCTCGACGAAGTCGACGACCGCGCCGTCCAGCATGTTCAGCGAGGTCTCGTCGACCACTAGGCGGACGCCGTGCTGCTCGAACAGGCGGTCGTCCTCGTTGCGGGCGTCGTCCAGGCCGATGCCGTAGCTGAAGCCCGAGCAGCCGCCGCCCGAGATCGCGACGCGCAGCATCAGCGCCGGGTTGCCTTCCTTGGCGATCAGCGAGAGCACGCGCGCCGCAGCGCTTTCGGTCACGGTCACGGATTGCGCGAGATCGGCTTCGGACATGGAGGGCTCTCCGTTGGATGGGGCTCGTTCGGGTATGTAGCCCCGCCGATCGATTTGTCAATCAGGTCGTTGCCCTCGGCTGTCGGCGGTTGTAGTGTCCCCGCCCATGAGCAGCCATCTGGCGCCCTTCGCCTGCAAGCCGGACCAAAGCCGCGGCCGCCTTCATCCCGAGAGGGAAAGCGCGACGCGAACGCCGTTTCAGCGCGACCGCGACCGCATCATCCATTGCGCCGCCTTCCGCCGCTTGAAGCACAAGACCCAGGTGTTCGTCTATCACGAGGGCGACTATTACCGCACCCGGCTGACCCACAGCCTCGAGGTCTCGCAGATCGCCCGCTCGATCAGCCGCACCCTGGGCCTCGACGAGGACTTGGCCGAGGCGCTGGCGCTGGCCCACGATCTCGGCCACACCTGCTTCGGCCATGCCGGCGAGCGGCTGCTGCACCAATTGATGGAGCCCTATGGCGGCTTCGACCACAACGCCCAGTCCTTGCGCATCGTCACCAAGCTTGAACGCCGCTACGCCGAGTTCGACGGCCTCAACCTGACCTGGGAAACGCTGGAGGGGCTGGTCAAGCACAACGGCCCCCTGGCCGCCGAGACGCTGCCGCGCGCCATCGCCGAATACGTCGCGCTGCACGACCTCGAACTCCACACCCATGCCGGGGCCGAGGCGCAGGTGGCGGCGCTGGCCGACGACATCGCGTACAACAATCACGACATCGACGACGGCCTGCGGGCCGGGCTGTTCACCGTCGAGGACTTGGCCGAGGTGCCCCTGGTCGGCCCGATCTTCCGCGAGGTGATGGCGCGTTATCCCCATGTCGAACGCTCGCGCCAGATCCACGAGGCGGTGCGCCGCATGATCGGCGCGATGATCGAGGATCTGGTCGCCGAGACCCGGCGCCGCGCCGAACGGCTGGCCCCCGACGGCGCCGACGCGGTGCGCCGGCTGGGTCGGCCGCTGGTCGCGTTCTCGGACGAAATGCGCGCCCATGACGTGGCGCTGAAGGATTTCCTGTTCAGCCACATGTACCGGCATTACAAGGTCAACCGCATGACCAGCAAGGTGGGCCGGGTGGTGCGCGACCTGTTCGCGCTGCTGCTCGACGAGCCGAACTGCCTGCCGCCCGAATGGGCGCGGGGGTGCGACGGTGCGAAGACTCAGAAGACGGCCCGCGTGGTCTGCGATTACATCGCCGGCATGACCGACCGCTTCGCCATGGACGAGCATCGCCGGCTGTTCGACGTCTATGTCAATCCGTAAGCGAGAAAAATGAACCTCTTCAAAAAGTTCCGAGCCGACATCATCGCCGTGGTCGACGATCTGGCCAAAGCCGGAACGCTGCCCGCCGGGCTGGACACGTCGCGCGTGGTGGCCGAGCCGCCGCGCGAGGTGTCGCATGGCGACGTCTCGACCAACGCCGCCATGGTGTTGTCCAAGCCGGCCGGTATGAAGCCGCGCGATCTGGCCCTGCTGATCGCCGACGGCTTGCGCTCCGATCCGTGCGTCACGGCGGTCGAGGTGGCCGGACCCGGATTCATCAATTTGCGGCTGACCGATTCCTTCTGGCGCGAGCGCCTGTCCGACCTGTTGCTGGCCGGCCCGGCCTGGGGCGATTCGGACGTCGGCGGCGGCGCGGCGGTCAATGTCGAATACGTCTCGGCCAATCCCACCGGCCCGATGCATGTCGGCCATGGTCGCGGCGCGGTGGTCGGCGACGCGCTGGCCGCCCTGCTGGCCAAGGTCGGCTATCGGGTGTGCCGCGAATACTACGTCAACGACGCCGGCGCCCAGGTCGACGTGCTGGCCCGCTCGGCCCATTTGCGCTACCGCGAGGCGCTGGGCGAGACGATCGCGGCGATTCCCGAGGGGCTTTATCCCGGCGACTATCTGAAGCCGGTCGGCGAGGCCCTGGCGGCGCGCGACGGCGACAAGTGGCGCGACGCGCCCGAGGCCGAATGGTTGGGGCCGTTCCGTGACTTCGCGGTGGCCGCCATGCTGGATTTGATCCGCGACGACCTGGCGGCGCTGGGCATTCGCCATGACGTGTTCACCTCCGAGCGCGCCCTGGTCGAGGCCGGCGCGGTCGAGAAGGCGCTGGCCGGGCTCGAGGCGCGCGGCCTGATCTACACCGGCGTGCTCGAGGCGCCCAAGGGCAAGCTGCCCGACGATTGGGAGCCGCGCCCCCAGGTGCTGTTCCGCTCGACCCAATTCGGCGACGATGTCGACCGCCCGCTCAAGAAGTCGGATGGCGGCTACACCTATTTCGCCTCGGACATCGCCTGCCACGAGGACAAGTACCGGCGCGGCTTCAACCACATGATCGACGTGATGGGCGCCGACCATGGCGGCTATGTCAAGCGCATGCGGGCGGCGGTCACGGCGATCTCGGACGGCCAAGCCGAACTCGACGTGCGGCTGTGCCAGATGGTCAATCTGATGAAGGGCGGCGAGCCGGTCCGCATGTCGAAGCGGGCGGGGACCTTCGTCACCCTGCGCGAGGTGGTCGACGAGGTCGGCAAGGACGTGGTCCGCTTCATCATGCTGACCCGCAAGAACGACGCGCATCTCGATTTCGACCTGGTCAAGGTCACCGAGCAGTCGCGCGACAACCCGGTCTTCTACGTGCAGTACGCGCATGCGCGGGTGCGCTCGGTGCTGCGCCACGCCGCGACGATGTTTCCGGATGCCGACCTTTCCCCACAATCGTTGGCCAAAGCGGACCTCGGGCGCTTGACCGACGAGGCGGAGATTGCTTTGATCAGGATGCTCGCCGGATGGCCGCGCCTCGTCGAAAGCGCGGCCGAGGCGCACGAGCCGCATCGGATCGCCTTTTACCTGTATGATCTGGCGGCCGAGTTCCATGGTCTGTGGAACAAGGGCAAGGACGACACCCGGCTGCGCTTCCTGGCGGCCGAGGACGGCCCCTTGTCTCTGGCGCGGCTGGCGATGCTGACGGGGGTGGCCGTGGTGGTCGCCAGCGGGCTTCGGGTTTTCGGTGTGGAACCGGTTGAGGAGATGCGGTGATGCCTCTGCGCGACCAAGACAATTTCGATAGCGACCTCCTCG
The DNA here is from genome assembly GCA_015232485.1 of Alphaproteobacteria bacterium. GTDB lineage: Bacteria > Pseudomonadota > Alphaproteobacteria > Rhodospirillales > Magnetospirillaceae > JADFZP01. The sequence goes on along the minus strand of JADFZP010000269.1, from coordinate 372 downwards.
ACATCGTCCCCGAGCGGATGGGCGGCGACTCCGAGCGGGGCGGGGAACGCAAGAGCGGAGGCAAGGGCCGCATGCTGCTGACGCTGGGGCTCGCCTTGTCGGCCGCCGTGGCGACGGTGGCCGCCGGGTGGCACATCTTCCTGCGCGACCAGCCGGCCATGCCGCCCGGTGGCGTGCCGACCATCACCGCCGATCAGGCGCCGCTCAAGGCGCGCCCAGACGATCGCGGCGGCATGGACGTGCCCAACCAGGACAAGCTGGTCTACAACCGGATGGGCGGCAACGCCAACGAGCCGCAGGTCGAACGCCTGCTGCCGCCTCCCGAGCAGCCCAAGCAGCCGCCGGCCCCGCCGCCGCTGCTGCCCACCCAGG
>JADFZP010000268.1 GCA_015232485.1 Alphaproteobacteria bacterium | reverse complement strand
CGCGCAACCGCGAGCATCCGCGCTGGGACGAGGTGGCCAAGCGCTGCCTGACCTGCGGCAACTGCACGATGGTCTGCCCGACCTGCTTCTGCACGACCGTCGACGACGTCACCGATCTGGGCGGCACCCGCACCGAGCGGGTGCGAAGCTGGGACTCGTGCTTCACGCTCGATTTCTCGTACATCCATGGCGGCAGCGTCAGGAACGAGGGCTCGTCGCGCTATCGCCAGTGGATCACGCACAAGCTGTCGTCCTGGCACGACCAGTTCGGAAGTTCGGGCTGCGTCGGCTGCGGCCGCTGCATCACCTGGTGCCCGGTGGGCATCGACATCACCGAAGAGGTTGGGGCCATTCGCGCCAGCGAAGAGGGGAGGTAGGCCATGGTGCAGATCGACGACTTGAGCCGCATCATCGACGAGCATCCGTTCGCCCACGGCATGGACGACACTCTGCGCGCCCTGATCGTGGGCTGCGCCGCCAACGAACGCTATGACGCCGGCCAGTACGTTCTGCGCGAGGGCGGCCGGGCGGATAAATTCTTCCTGATCCGGGCCGGCGCGGTGGCGCTGGAAATCGCCTCGCCGAGCGGCGCGATCATGGTCGAGACCTTGAGCGACGGCGATTTGCTCGGCTGGTCGTGGTTGAGCGATCCGCCGGTATGGACCTTCGATGCGCGCGCCACCCAGTTGACGCGGGTGATCAGCTTCGACGCCAACTGCCTGCGGCGCAAGATGGATGCCGATCCGGCGCTGGGCTACGAGGTGCTGCGCCGCTTCCTGCCGATCATGGCCCACCGCATCCATGCGGCCAGGATGCAGATGCTCGATCTTTACGGGCCGGGGCCGCGGCGATGAAGATGGACGTGCAGGACAGCATGGTGCCGGTGCCGTTCCGCATCGAGAAGGTGCGGCGCGAATTGTCCGACACCTTCACCATGGAGCTGAAACCCGAGGCCGGCGGCGCCTTCCGCTTCCAGGCCGGGCAGTTCAACATGCTTTACGTGTTCGGGGTGGGCGAGGTGCCGATCAGCATCTCGGGCGATCCGGGCGAATCCGGCGTGCTGGTCCATACCACGCGCGCGGTGGGCGCGGTGACCCGCGCCATGGGCCAGCTCGAGGTCGGCGAGACGATCGGCGTGCGCGGCCCGTTCGGCAAGCCCTGGCCGGTCGAGCAGGCGTTCGGCAGCGATCTGGTGATCGTGGCGGGCGGCGTCGGTTTGGCGCCGTTGCGGCCGGCCATTTATCAGGCGCTGGCCAATCGCGAGAAGTTCGGCAAGCTGGTGATCCTGTATGGCGCCCGCACGGCCGACGACATCTTGTTCCGCAAGGAGCTGGAGCGCTGGCGCGGCCGGTTCGACGTCGAGGTCAAGGTCACCGTCGACCGCGCCACCGACCGCTGGGCCGGCAATGTCGGCGTGGTGACCAATCTGGTGGCGCGCGGCGGCTTCGATCCGATGCACACCACCGCCCTGGTCTGCGGCCCCGAGATCATGATGCGCTTCGCCGCGCAGGCGCTGGTCAAGCGCGGCGTGTCGCCGGCCGGCGTGTACGTCTCGATGGAGCGCAACATGAAATGCGGCGTCGGCTTCTGCGGCCATTGCCAATGGGGGCCGCATTTCGTCTGCCGCAACGGCCCGGTCTTCACCTGGGAAGAGGCCTCTCCCCTTCTCGCCGTAAGGGAGCTTTGACCATGGCGGTGCGTCGCAAGCCCAGGCTGGCGGTGTTCAAGTTCTCGTCCTGCGACGGCTGCCAGCTCAGCCTGCTCGATTGCGAGCTGGAACTGCTGGCCGTCGCCGACGCGGTCGAGATCGCCTATTTCCTCGAAGCCACCCGGCGCGAGGTCAAGGGGCCTTACGATCTGACCCTGGTCGAGGGCTCGATCACCACGCCGCACGACGCCCAGCGCATCCGCGAGGTGCGGCGCATCTCGAAGACCCTGGTGACGATCGGCGCCTGCGCCACGGCCGGCGGCATCCAGGCGCTGCGCAACTTCGTCGATGTCGAGGATTTCATCCGCGCCGTCTACGCCCGGCCGGAATTCATCTCGACGCTGGCCACCTCGACGGCGATCGCCGCCCATGTGCCGGTCGATTTCGAATTGCGCGGCTGCCCGATCAACAAGGTCCAGCTTCTCGAACTGGTCAACGCCACCCTGAACGGCCGCAAGCCGATCGTGCCGCGCCACTCGCAATGCATCGAGTGCAAGCAGAAGGGCACGGTCTGCGTGATGGTCGCCGAGGGCAAGGCCTGCCTGGGGCCGGTGACGCAGGCCGGTTGCGGCAATCTGTGCCCGACCTGCGACCGGGGCTGCTATGGCTGCTTCGGCCCGATGGAGACGCCGCAGACGGCGGCGCTGGCCCGCCAGCTAACCGAACTCGGGCTCGACGGCCGCGACATCAAGCGGCTGTTCCAGACGTACAACGCCGACGCCGAGGCGTTCCGCAAGGAGAGCGAACTCCATGGCTAGCCGAGTCATCAAGGTCGACGCCCTGGCCCGCGTCGAAGGCGAGGGATCGCTGCACATCCGGTTGCGCGACGGCAAGGTGCAAAGCTTGCAATTCGGCATCTTCGAGCCGCCGCGCTTCTTCGAGGCGTTCCTGAAAGGCCGCGACCATTCCGAGGCGCCCGACATCACGGCGCGCATCTGCGGCATTTGCCCGATCGCCTATCAGATGGGCGCCTCGCAGGCCATGGAGGACGCGCTGGGCGTCGTCGTGCCGCGCCCGATCCGCCAATTGCGCCGCCTGCTTTATTGCGGCGAGTGGATCGAAAGCCACGCGCTGCACGTCTACATGCTGCACGCCCCCGATTTCCTGGGGATGGCCGACGCGCTGGAACTGGCGCGCAAGGACCGCGCCACCGTCGAGAAGGCGCTGCGCCTCAAGAAGCTGGGCAACGACATCCTGGAGACGATCGGCGGCCGCGCCATCCATCCGGTCAATCTGCGGATCGGCGGCTTCCACTCGACCCCACCCAAGGCGCGCGTCAAGGCGCTGGCCGCCGACCTGCGCTGGGCGATCGAGCAGTCCCTCGCGACCATCAAGCTGGTCGGCGGATTCGACTTCCCCGACATCGAGCGCGACTACACCTTCGTCGCCCTGCGCCATCCCGACGAATACGCCATTCACGAAGGCCGGCTGATCTCGAACCGGGGCATGGACATTCCGGTCTCCAGCTTCCTCGATCATTTCGACGAGGAGCACGTCGCCCATTCCAACGCCCTGCACGGCTTCGCGTTGCCCGACCACGCCGCCTACTCGGTCGGGCCGCTGGCGCGCTACAATCTGAACCACGACCAGTTGGCGCCGCTCGCCAAACAGGCCGCCGCCGAGGCCGGGCTGGGGCCGAAGGTCGGCAACCCGTTCAAGAGCATCGTGGTGCGCTCGGTCGAGATCTTGCAGGTCTGCATCGACGCCCTGGCGATCGTCGAAGACTACGACGAGCCCGATCGGCCCTTCGTGGCCTACCAGCCGCGCGCCGGCATCGGCCATGGCTGCACCGAGGCGCCGCGCGGCATCTGCTATCACCGCTACGAATTGGCCGAGGACGGCAGCATCGTCACCGCCCGCATCGTGCCGCCCACCGCGCAGAACCAGAAGACCATCGAGGAAGACCTGCACGAGGTCGTCACCCGCAACTTGGCGCTCGACGACGAGGCGCTGAAATGGCGCTGCGAGCAGGCCATCCGCAACTACGACCCGTGCATCTCGTGCGCCACCCACTTCCTCAAGCTGACGGTGGACCGGGACTGAGCGCGATGCTGCTGATCGGCATCGGCAACGCCTTCCGCGGCGACGACGCGGCCGGCCTGACGGTGGCCCGCGCCGTGGCCGCCCGCCAGCTCGCCGGCGTCGAGGTCATCGAACATCACGGCGAAGGCGCCGAACTGATCGAGCTATGGCGCGACCGCGACCGCGTGGTGGTGGTTGACGCCGTCTCGTCGGGCGCCGCTCCCGGCACCCTGCACCACCTCGACGCCGCCCAGCCGCTGCCGGCCAATCTGCTGTGCTTCTCCAGCCACGCCTTCGGCCTCGCCCAAGCCATCGAAATGGCCCGCGCCCTGGGCCGCCTGCCGGCCAGCCTCACGGTGATCGGCATCGAAGGAAAAAGCTGGACCCACGGCGCCCCCCTCGACCCGGCGGTGGAGGCGGCGGTGGAGGAGGCGGTGGGGATGGTGTTGAGCGGCGGCTAGCTGGATGGAAGAAGAGTCAACCACCAAGGACACCAAAGATTCACCAAGGGACCGGGAATGTGACCAAGCGGATCGCCTTTTTCTTGGTGTCCTTTGTGTCCTTGGTGTTTCCCCATTTCTCTTTCTTCAGGCCTGACCGGCACCTTGAAGGACTGACATGATCGAGACGGAACCGTTCGACGCGTCGCGCTATCTGACAACGTCGGAAGCGAGGGCGGAACTATTGGGCGATGCTTTAGCGAGCGGCAACGCCGCTTACGTCGCGCAGGCGCTTGGCGTCATCGCGCGCGTACACGGTCTGCTCCGCGATCAGACCAGCCGAACCAGTTCGGAATAGGCCGGGAGCTTGGTATCGGCGGTGTAGAAGATCGCGGGCTCGCTCATCGCCTGGGCGATCAGCAGGCGGTCGAATGGGTCACGGTGGTGGGGCGGCAAACTCGCCACCTTCACGGCGGCGGCGGAATGGATCGGCAATTCGACGAAGCCACTCTCCAAAGCCGCTGATAGGATTTCGGTCGGCTCCACCGCGAAGTCCTCCCGGCCCAGTCCGGTCTTTATGGCGATTTCCCACAGGCTCGCGCTGCTGAACAACACCTCGTTGGCGGGGGACTCGATAGCCTGTCGCACCTCGACCGACAGTCGATCCGGATCGATCAGCGCCCAGAGCAGAATATGGGTGTCGAGAAGAACCCGCATTCATCGACCTTCGAAGAGGTCGATAACCTCGTCTGGCAGTGGGGCATCGAAATCCTCGGGAATGCGGGCTCGTCCCGCCAACAGCCCCAGGCGCCGCTTCGGCCGCTCGGATGTGGCCACCGGCACGAGTTTGACCAGCGGCCTGCCGGCGCGGGCGATGATCACTTCGCCACCCGCCGCCGCCTCGTCGACCAAGCGGGAAAAATGCGTCTTGGCGGCGTGGATGTTGACGGTGGACATGCGGCCCTCCTGCCACTTAACTGGACTAAGCTTAGTTCACCGAGCCCCGATGACGAAAGAGCGATTTGGATCAAACCACCGGCGCTTCGGTCTCGATCACTTCGGCGAAGAACCGAAAGC
>JADFZP010000267.1 GCA_015232485.1 Alphaproteobacteria bacterium | reverse complement strand
GGTGAGCGGCAGGCCCGAGCGAACGAAGTCGACGAATCGGTAATGCCCCGGTCCCATCACCAGCAGGTTGGTCTGATAGCCGACCGGCGTCGCGAACGAGCAGTTCGAGGCGAGCAGCACCGCGATGGCGAAGATGTGGGGGTCCATCCCCATCCGCGTGGCCAACCCCACCCCGATCGGGGTGAACAGCACGGCGCAGGCGTTGTTGCTGAGCACGTTGGTGATCAGCGCCACCACCAGGAAGAACAGCGACAGGGTCAGGCGTGGGTTGTCCTCGCCGACCAACGACAGCGCCTCGCGCGCCACGAAGGCCGCGCCGCCGGTCGCCTCCAGCGCCTCGCCCAGCGCCAGGGCGGCGGCCACCAGCAGCGCCACCCGATGATCGATGGCGCGGCGCGCCTGGCGCATGTTCAGGGCGCCCACCGCCAGCAACCCGGCCGCCGCGGCGATCGCGGCCAAGACGATCGGCACCACCCCGACCGCCGCCAGACCGACCGCCACCAGAAAGATCGCGGTGGCGGGAACGGCGTGATGCGGCTTGGGCAGTTCGGTCGCGCTGCCCGAGACCACCACCACGTCGCGCTCGGCCCGCAAGGCTTCGATGCTGTCGGTGCCCCCCTGGATCAGCAGCACGTCGCCCGGTTCGAGACGGATCATGGTCATCGGCTCGCGCAGCATGCGGGCCCGGCGCTGGATGCCCAGCACGGTGCAGCCAAAGCGGCGGATGAAGTCGAAATTTTGCAGGGTCTGGCCGACGATGCGCGAGTTGGGCCGCACCATCGCCTCGATCAGCACCTCGGGGCCGGTCTCGGCCGGATGCTCGGGGGGTTGCAACAGACCGGGGTGGCGCACCGCGGCGTCGGCCAGGGCATGGCGCGGCGCGGCCAGGATCAGCATGTCGCCCGGTTCGAGCGCCATGCCGTCGAAGGGCGGCAGCACCGCCTGCTCGCCGCGCCGGATCATGTGCACGGTCATGTCGGGAAGGCGGCGGAACATGCCGGCCACCGGGCGTTCGCCGACCAGCGGCGACCCCTCCGGCACGGTGGCGTGCGAGACGAACTGGCGCCCCGACCCGTTGGCCGACTGGCCGATCTGGGCGCGATCGGGCAACAGCCGCGGCATCACCCCCAAGACCCAGACCAAACCCACCGCGGCCAGCAGCGCGCCAATCCCGGTGAATTCGAAAAAGCCGAGCGGCGCGTGCCCCAGCCCGATCAGCGCGCTCGACACCAACAGATTGGTCGACGACCCGATCACCGTGGTCATTCCGCCCAGGATGGCCGCGAAGCTCAACCCCATCAGCACGCGGCTGGCATGCAGGCCGGCCCGCCCGGCAAGCGCCTGGACGATCGGCAGGAAGATCACCACCACCGGCGTGTTGTTGAGGAAGGCGCTGATCACGGCGACGAACACCAGACTGAGCGCCAAGGTGGTGGTCGGCTTCAAGCGCAACCGCATCGCCGCCGCCGCCACCCGGTCGAGCGCCCCCGTCTGGACCAGCCCCTCGCCCACCACCAGCAGGGCGAGCACGGTCAGCAGCGCCGGATTGCCGAAGCCGGACAGCAACCCCGTGGCGTCCAGGCCCGGAACGGGCGCGACGTGGAACAGCGCCAGCAACGCCACCAGCAGGCCGAGCGCCACCAGTTCCAGCGACACCCATTCGGTGGCGAACAGCACCACCGCTCCCACCGCCAACCCCATGGTCACCCACATCTGGAGGTCCATCGGCGCCCTCTCCCCTCAAAGCCAACTGGCGCCGTCAGGCCACCCCCGCCGCTCCATGTCCCAACGGCCCATGCCCATGGCCGATGGCCGGGGCCAGGGCGATGGCGCGCCGAACGTAAAGCCTCGCCCGCGCCACGGCGTCCGACACGTCGAGTCCCTGGGCGAGCCCGGCCGCCACCGCCGAGGCCAGGGTGCAGCCGGTGCCGTGCGTGCTGGCGGTGTCGATGCGCGGATCGTCGAAGCGCAGCACGCCCTCGGCCCGCGCCAGCAGATCGGTGACCACCGGGCCGTCCAGGTGTCCGCCTTTCAGTAGCACGGCGCGCGGCCCCAGGGCGAGCAGGAGGCGCGCCGCCGCGATCATGTCGTCGACATCGGCGATGGTCATGCCGGTGATCGCCTCGGCCTCGGGCAGATTGGGGGTGAGCACCGCCGCGCGCGGGATCAACAGCCGGCGAAGCGCGTCGACCGCCAACGGGTCAAGCAGCGCCGCGCCACCCTTGGCCACCATCACCGGGTCCAGCACCAGCGGAACCTCGGGCGCCTTCGCCGCCAACACGGCGGCCACCGCCTCGATGATGCCGGCGTTGACCAGCATGCCGGTCTTGATCGCGTCGGCGCCGATGTCGTCGAGCACCACCTCCATCTGACGCGCCACGAAGTCGGGCGCCACGCCCAGCACGCCATGGACGCCCAGCGTGTTCTGGGCGGTCAGCGCGGTGATCGCGGTCATGCCGTAGCCGCCCAGCGCCATCACCGTCTTGAGGTCGGCCTGGATGCCGGCGCCGCCGCCGGAATCCGACCCCGCGACGATCAGCACCCGGCCCCGGCCCGAGCTCATCCCGACACCTGTTGGATCGAGCGGACGATGTCGTCGACCACCGCGTCGATCAGGCATTCGTCCTCGCCCTCGGCCATCACGCGGATCAAGGGCTCGGTGCCGGATTTGCGGATCAACAGCCGTCCGGCGTCGCCTAAGCGGATTTCGCCGTCGCGGATCGCCCCCGCGACATGCGCCTCGTCGAGCACCGCGCCGTTCAGGCCGGGATTGTAGCGCACGTTGCGCAGGATCTGCGGCAGCGGCTTGAAGCGGCGGGTCACCTCGCTGACCGGGCGCCCGGCCTCGACGATGGCGGCCAGCACCTGGAGCGCCGCCACCAAGCCGTCGCCGGTGGTGCCATGGTCGGACAGGATGATGTGGCCGGACTGCTCGCCGCCCACGTTGAAGCCGTCGCGGCGCATCTCCTCGACCACGTAGCGGTCGCCGACCTTGGTGCGGCGCAAGGTCAGTCCCAGCCGCCCGAGATGGCGTTCCAGCCCCAGATTGGACATCACCGTCGAGACCACGCCGCCGCCCGCCAGCTTGCCGGCGCGGTGCCATTCCTCGGCGATCAGCGCCATCACCTGGTCGCCATCGACCAGGGCGCCGTGCTCGTCGCACATCACCACCCGGTCGGCGTCGCCGTCGAGCGCGATGCCCAGATGGGCGCCATGCGCCACCACCTGGGCCTGCATGGTGTGGGTGGCCAGCGAGCCGCAGTCGCGGTTGATGTTGAAGCCGTCGGGGGTGACGCCGACCTCGATCACCTCGGCGCCCAGTTCCCACAACACCTTGGGCGCCACGCGATAGGCGGCGCCGTTGGCGCAATCGACCACGATCTTCAGCCCGTCCAGGCGCAGGCCGCGCGGGAAGGCGTTCTTGCAGAACTCGATGTAGCGGCCCGAGGCGTCGTCGAGGCGCCGCGCCCGGCCAAGATGGCTGGCGCCGACCCGGCAATCGGCCACCCCCTTCTCCATATGGGCCTCGATGGCGGTCTCGACCTCGTCGGACAGCTTGAAGCCATCGGGGCCGAACACCTTGATGCCGTTGTCCTCGAACGGGTTGTGCGAGGCCGAGATCATCACGCCCAGATCGGCGCGCAACGAGCGGGTCAGCATCGCCACCGCCGGGGTGGGAACCGGGCCGAGCAGCACCACGTCCATGCCCACCGCGACGAAGCCCGCCGTCAGCGCGGGCTCGATCAAATAGCCCGACAGCCGGGTGTCCTTGCCGATCACCACGACGTGGCGATGGTCGCCGCGGATGAACCGGTGGCCGGCCGCCATGCCCAGGGCCAGCGCCGTCTCGGCGGTCATCGGCTCGACATTGGCGGTGCCCCGCACACCATCGGTCCCGAACAATCTGCGCGTCATCGCACCTCCGAAGGGTCAATCGCTGCGGCGATCATCGCAGCCGAGCGGCGCCCGAGGCAACCACTATCGCGGCGCGCGGCGGGCTCGAAGGGCATACCCCGATCCCTCCGGCTAAGGTACAAGGAAGCATGAACGAAACGCGCGTCGCCGTGGTGGGTGCGGGGCCGGCCGGCCTGATGGCCGCCGAGACGCTGTCGCGCGCCGGTCTGGCGGTCGACATCTGGGACGCCATGCCGTCGCCCGGCCGCAAGCTGCTGATGGCCGGCAAGGGCGGGCTGAACCTCACCCACGCCGAGCCGCTGGCCAAGTTCCTGGAACGCTACCGCGAGGAAAGCCCGCTGGCCGCCCGCTGCGTCGCCGCCTTCCCGCCCCAGGCGTTGCGCGACTTCGCCGCCGAGCTGGGCGTCGAGACCTTCGAGGGCAGCTCGGGCCGCGTCTTCCCCACCGACTTCAAGGCCGCCCCGCTGCTGCGCGGCTGGCTGCGCCGCCTGAAGGCGCGCGGTGTGAGGCTGCACGCCCGCCATCGTCTGACCGGCCTGACCGCCGGCCCACTTCTGACCTTCGACGACGGCGCCACCGACGACGCGCCGTCCGCCTGCGTGCTGGCGCTGGGTGGCGGAAGCTGGCCCAAGCTCGGCTCGGACGGCGGCTGGGTGCCGCTGCTGGAGGGGCTGGGCGTGGCGATCCGGCCGCTGGTCCCCGCGAATTGCGGCTTCGTCGCCCGCTTCTCGCCCCATATGGCGGCCTTCGCCGGCGCGCCGCTCAAGAACCTGGTTCTACGCTTTGGCGACCGCGAGACCCAAGGCGAGGCGGTTCTGACCGCCGACGGCATCGAAGGCGGCGCGGTCTACGCGCTATCGGCCGATCTGCGCGACGCCATCGCCGCCGAGGGCCAAGCCGTCCTCCACCTCGACCTCAAGCGCGACCTCTCCGAGGCCGACATCCGCCGCCGCCTGTCCGGCCCGCGCCGCGGCCTGTCCCTGACCAATCTGCTGCGCAAGACCCTGGCGCTGCCCCCGGCGGCGATCGCCCTGCTGCGCGAATCCGGCGACATGACCGACCTCGCCGCCCGGATCAAGTCCTGCCCGGTGACCCTGACCGCCCCGCGCCCCCTGGCCGAGGCCATCTCGTCGGCCGGCGGCATCCGCGCCGCCGAACTGGACGACAACCTGATGCTGCGCGCCCTGCCCGGCGTCTTCGCGGCCGGCGAGATGCTGGACTGGGAGGCCCCCACCGGCGGCTACCTGCTCACCGCCTGCTTCGCCACCGGACTGGCGGCCGGCGAGGGGGTGGCGCGGTGGCTGGCGGGTGGAAAGCGGGTGCGCGCGTACCC
>JADFZP010000266.1:3998-5277 GCA_015232485.1 Alphaproteobacteria bacterium | reverse complement strand
GGCACCCGCGCGCACAGGCACAGCAAGGCGGCGCCCGCCCCGCAGCCGGCGTCGAGGACCCGCTGGCCGGCGCCGGCCGGAACCGCGGCGGCCAGGAAAACCGGGTCTATCGCGGCGCGGTAGCCGTGGGTCGGCTGGCGCAACCTGACCCGCCCATCGAGAAGAGTATCGTCGGTGAACGTCATCGCCGCCGTTGTAGGCTTGACCGTACAGGAATCGCAACCGTATCCTCGCCCGATTTTATTCGGGGGAGACCGACGCGTGGCTATCATTGTCAAGCTGGAAGAGGGCCGGCGACAGTCGCCGATCGACGTCCTGTCGGCGTTGGTCGAGGACGACCTCAAGAAGGTCAACCAGACGATCGTCGAGCACATGCATAGCCCGGTGGTCCTGATCCCCCAGCTTGCCGGCCACATCATCGCGGCGGGGGGCAAGCGCCTGCGCCCGATGCTGACCTTGGCCTCGGCGCGGCTGTGCGACTATCCGGGCGACCGCCAGATCAGGCTGGCCGCCTGCATCGAGTTCATCCACACCGCCACCTTGCTGCACGACGACGTGGTCGACGAAAGCGATCTGCGCCGCGGGCTGGCCAGCGCCAACGCGGTGTGGGGCAACAAGGCCAGCGTGCTGGTCGGCGACTTCCTGTTCAGCCGCTCGTTCGAGTTGATGGTCGAGGACGGCTCGGTGGCGGTGATGGCCATCCTGTCGCACGCCTCGTCGGTGATCGCGCAGGGCGAGGTGTTGCAGCTCATCACCTCGAACGACACCGAGACCGGCGAGGACGCCTATCTCGAAGTGATTCGCTCGAAGACCGCCGAACTGTTCGCCGCCGCCTGCCGCCTGGGCGCCGTGGTCGCCGACCGGCCGCGCGCCGAGGAAGAGGCGCTGGAGGCCTATGGCCAGAATCTGGGCGTGGCCTTCCAGTTGGTCGACGACGTGCTGGATTACTCGGCCAAGCAGGCCACGCTGGGCAAGGCGGTCGGCGACGACTTCCGCGAGGGCAAGATCACCCTGCCCGTCATCTTGGCCTTCCAGCGGGCCGACGAGGAGGAGCGCGAATTCTGGCGCCGCACCTTGGAGCGCCTCGACCAGAAGGACGACGACGAGGATCTGAAGCGGGCGCTCGACCTCATGGAGCGCAGCGGCAGCCTGGCCGACACGGTGACGCGGGCCCGCCATTACGGCGACATGGCGCGCGACGCGCTGCGCATCTTCCCCGAAAGTCCCTATAAGTCGGCGCTTCTGGACATCGTCGATTTCTGTATCGAAAGGGCTTATT
>JADFZP010000266.1:0-3898 GCA_015232485.1 Alphaproteobacteria bacterium | reverse complement strand
TCAGATTCCCTTTGCGCGGGGAAGGCAATGGCCCTATATAAGGCGCCTCAGGCGTCGGAGTGTAGCTCAGCCTGGTAGAGCACCGTCTTCGGGAGGCGGGGGCCGGAGGTTCGAATCCTCTCACTCCGACCAATTTTTTTCCGACCGTCCGGTTCGGGGTTTCCCCCATCCGTCAGCCACCCTGCCCCACCGAGGGAGGGCCGCCTAAGTGCTGGCCGATCCCCTTGGTTGCTGGTATAGTTGCCCGGATGCCGAGGAATCCCACCGCTGTGGCATCAGCGGGGTCGTCTGCCTTTGCCCTGAATTTGATCCGAATGGGCAGGCGGGTTATCGAGGACAGTTCGGCCGAGACACTTGTCAACTTTTCGTACTGGATATCTGGAACATGGCCTGGAAGCGAGACAACTATGGGAGCCGCCCGCGGGAAGGGCGTCGGGACGACTTCGGCGGCGGCGGCGGCGGCGGTCACAGTGATCATCGTGGCGCACCCCGCGGCGGCGGCGGCGGCAGCAGCGACATGATGGGCGGCGGTGGGCCCCGCATGAGCGTCGACCGCTCGCGCGTCACGGCGACCGTCAAGTGGTTCAATCCGTCCAAGGGCTTCGGATTCGTCGCCCCGACCGACGGCACTCCCGACGCTTTCCTGCACATCTCGGTGATCGAGCGCTCCGGCCGCGGCGATGTGGCCGAGGGCGCCACGGTGATTTGCGATCTGGGCCAGGGCCAGCGCGGCCCGCAGGTGGTCGCCATTCACGAAGTCGACATGACCACGGCGTCCGCCCGTCCGGCTGCGGCGCCTCGTCGCGATTCGGCGCCCGTCTCCGGCGAGCCGCTCGAAGGCACCGTGAAGTTCTTCAGCGCCGACAAGGGCTTCGGCTTCATCGCGCTGGACGACGGCGGCAAGGACGTGTTCGTTCACATCAAGGCTCTCGAGCGCAGCGGCCTTCGCACGCTGACGCCCGAACAGCGCGTGCGGATGACGGTGAGCATGGGCCTCAAGGGCCCGCAGGCCGAGACCATCTCGCTCGTCTGACGAACTAGGCTCCCCCCGGTGCGGATCACACCGGGGGGAGTTTTCGTTTCCTGTCGTCGCGGTCGCCCGTTGGCGAGGCGGTGCGCTCCGCGCCGCGGACTGTCCCCGCCGTGACGATTGGGCTACCTCCGCCGTTGCAAGTTCGCTTTCGATGTTGATAATGAGCGCTAGCATGGCCCTCTAATCTTCACGGAGCGAATTTGATGTTCCTCAAGTCCATTCTTGCCGGTCTGACGCTCGCCGTCTCGATGTCCGGTGTGGCTTTGGCCGGCGATTCCTGCCTCGATGCCGCCTCGAAGGCCGGTCGCGACCAGACCACCGCCGCCAAGTTCCGCTGCGCCACCTGCCATCAGTTCGATCCCTCGAAGCCGCCGACCGTCGGCCCGAACCTGCACGACATCTACGGCGCGAAGATCGGCTCGGACGCCAAGTTCGACACGCGCTACTCGAAGTCGATGAAGGACGCCGGCACCAAGGTCGCGGCCTGGGACGACGCCAATCTTGAAGGCTATCTGCGCGATCCGAAGGGCTGGTTGGTCAAGGCCACCGGCGACGCCAACCCGGTCAACAAGATGCCGCCCGTGCTGGTCGGCAAGCCGCAGGCCGAGATCGACAAGGCCGTCGTCGAGATCCTGGCCTATCTGAAGGCCATCAAGGGCAAGGCCGACTGCTTCTGATCATCGGTCGTTCCGTCGAACACGCCGCCATCCCCCAAGGGTGGCGGCGTTTCGCGTTCTCATTGGCCCCTAGCCGGGCGGGCGCCCCGGCGCCCTTGGCCGCCGCCTCAATGGCGGCTTCGACGAGCGGTCGTTCCGACCGCTCGTCGGTATCAGGGCACCAGCCCCGCTTCGCGGAAATAGCGGGCCGCCCCTTCGTGCAGCGGCGCGGTCAGCCCGTCGACCGCCATGCCGTCGCGGTCGAGTTGGCCGAGCAATGGCAGCATGGCGCCGAACGGTTCGAGGTTTTCCAGCACCGCCTTGACCACCGCATAGGCCTCGGGCTCGCTCAAGCGGGTGGTCGCCACCAGGGTGGCCCGCGTGCCGAAGGTTTCGACGTCGCCCTTGGTTCCATAGGCCGCGGCGGGGATGGCGGCGGGCGCCAGCCAAGGTCGCGCCGCCGCCACCTTGGCGACGGCCGGGCCGCCCATGTCGACCAGCCGCGCGCCGCATTCGGCGATGGCGCGGCCGATCTCGGGGGCCGGATGCACGGCGGTGACGATCACCGCCTCGGTCCGCCCCTCGCACAAGGCGCGCAGTTGCTGCCCCGCCTCGATCTCCAGCGCCGCCCCCAGCGTGGCCGTCGTCCAGCCCAGCCCCTTCAGCAACTCGTCGGCCATCGCCCGCTGGAACGAGCCGGGCCGGCCGAGATTGACCTTGCGGCCCTTGAGATCGGCGAGGCCCTTGATCGGGCCGTCGCGCCCGGCCAGCACCACCACCGATTCGGAATGCAGCGACATCAGGGCGCGCAACTCGTCCCGGGGCTGATCGAATCCCTCGGCGCCCTCGATGGCCAGCGCCTGGACGCGCGACTGCACCAGGGCCAGATCGACATCGCCCGACTTGAGCGCCGCCAAATTGCCCTGCGACCCGGCCGAGGGCTCGACCAGGCAGCGCAGGCCGTGGCTGGCGCGGTCCTTGCCGAGCAACCGGCAGATGGCGCCGCCCACAGGGTAGTGGAAGCCGGACACCTCGCCGGTGCCCATCACCAGGGTGCGCCCCGCCGCCGCCGCCGGGACCGAGGCTCCCAACAGCAGGACCAGCACCGCCAAAATGCGCATCGCCACCATTCCAATCCTCTTCCACGACCCCGCCGTTTACGAGTCACGGCCCTTCGTCTAGGATGCCCCTCGCCAATACCGGAGTCTGGCCATGGACATCAAGAAGCACATCCGAGAAATCCCGGACTTTCCCAAGCCGGGCATCCTGTTCTACGACATTTCGACGCTGCTCGCCCATCCCGACGCGTGGCAGGTGACCATGGGCCGCGTGGCCAACGCGGTGCGCGCGCTACAGCCGGACGTGCTGGTCGGCATCGAGTCGCGCGGCTTCCTGGTGGCCGCTCCGCTGGCCCTGAAGCTGGGCTGCGGCTTCGTGATGGTGCGCAAGCGCGGCAAGCTGCCGGGCAAGATCATCCGCCATGAATACGCCCTGGAATACGGCACCGACACCATCGAGATGCAGGAGGACGCCGTCCAGCCCGGCCAACGCGTGGTGATCCTCGACGACCTGCTGGCCACCGGCGGCACGATGCGCGCCGCCATCGAACTGACCGGCCGCCTGGGCGGCGACGTGGTCGGAGCGGCGGCGCTGATCGAACTGACCTTCCTGGGCGGCCGCGAAAAGCTCGGCAAGCCCTTCTGGTCGCTGCTGCAGTACGACAAGTGACGGCGCGGGCATGATCCGAACCATTCGGATCACGAACCCGCCATTGCGGCGGGGGCCAAGCGGGCGAGAGCCCGCGCCCGGCGAGGGACGCAAAAAAGCCACGTGATCCGAACCATTCGGATCACGAACCCGCCATTGCGGCGGGGGCCAAGCAGGTGAGAGCCCGCGCCCGGCGAGGGGCGCAAAAAAGCCCCCTCAAATACCAGCCCGCCGCTTGATCTCGTCCGCGATGTCGCGGGCGGCGTTGAGCGGCGGATGGGCGAAATGCTCCAGCCGCTCGCCCAGCGGCCGGGCATAGCCCATCTCGAACAGGTCGCGGTGCAGGCGGGCGTGTTTTTCGCCCACCATGCCCGGCGGGGCGTAGATGAACACCGGCGCCGTGGCGGCGCAGGCCTCGCACACCATCGACACCGAATCCCCCGTCACCACCACCGCGTCGGCGAGGCCCAGCCAGCCGAAATAGGGGTTGTCGCCCGGCTCG
>JADFZP010000265.1:3031-5278 GCA_015232485.1 Alphaproteobacteria bacterium | reverse complement strand
GTTTGACCGGGCTCCTGGCCCTCCTTGCGGCCGACCTGGATCTTCTTCGGTTCCTTGCGCTGGGTCTTGGGCAGGGTCAGCGTCAAGACGCCCTCGGCGAAGCTCGCCTCGATGGCGTTCTCGTCGACCGTCTCGGGGATGCGGAACGACCGGCGGAACTGGCCCCAATAGCGCTCGCTGACATGGAAGCTGCCTTCCTTGCCCTCCTCGCGCTCCTCCTTCTTCTCGCCCGAGATGCTCAGCACGCCCTCGCTCAGCGACACGTCGACGTCGCTTTCCTTCATGCCCGGCAGTTCGGCCGAGATGACGAACGCCTTGTCGGTCTCCTTGACGTCGACCCGCGGCATCATCTCGCCGCCCATGCCGGGCAACAGGCGCCCCACCGGCGACGAGACGAAGCTGTCGAACATGCGGTCGATCTCGTCACGCAATCCGGACAGGGGGTGAACGACGCTGCGCTGCTGCGTCCTCATGATGTCGGCCATGGCTCTCTCCCTCAAGGATTTCATCCTGGGGAAGATGTAAGTCGGGCGCGGGCGAGGCGAAAGTGGGCTTACGTTATTGCGGCCCGAAGCTCTGCACAAGGCTGCCGGCGACCAGCACCCAGCCGTCCACCATCACGAAAAAGATCAGCTTGAACGGCATGGCGATCATGACCGGCGGGATCATCATCATGCCCATCGACATCAGAACGCTGGCGATCACCATGTCGATGATCAGGAAGGGCAGGAAGATCAAAAAGCCGATCTCGAAGGCGCGGCGCAATTCGCTGATCATGAAGGCGGGGATCAGCACCTTGAGCGGCGTCTCCTCGGCCTTTTCCACGGGCTTGGCGCGGGCGACGTTGGTGAAGAAGTTGACGTCCTGCTCGCGGACCTGGCTGGTCATGAAGGCGTGGAACGGCTTGACGGCGCGGTCGAAGGCTTCCAACTCCTCGATCTCGCCATCCATCAAGGGGCGGATGCCCTGCGACCACGACGCCTCGAAGGTCGGCGTCATGATGAAGCCGGTCAGGAACAGGGCCAGGCTGATCATCACCATGTTGGGCGGGCTGGTCTGGGTGCCCAGGGCGTGTTTCAGGAACGACAGCACGACGACGATGCGGGTGAACGAGGTGACCATCAAGAGCACCGAGGGCGCGATGCTCAAGACGGTCATCAGCATGAGAAGCTGAACGATGCGCGCCGTCGACGAGCCGCCGCCGTCGCCCATGTCCAGCGAGAAGGTCTGCGCCGCCGCCGGAGCGGCGACCATCAGGGCGGTGGCCAGCGCCACCCAAGCCAAAGCGCGCGGCGTCATTCCGGTTCCCCCTCGGCTGCGGCGGCCGTCGCCGCGATGCCGCTTTCGACGAGCAAGTCGGTGCCGCCGCCGATCAACAACAGGTGTTCGCGCCCATCGCGGCTGACCAGCACCAGCCGCCGCCGGGCATCCACCGCCAGCGTCTCGACCAAGGCGAGGCGCCGCTTGCGCCGCGAGGCGCCGGCCGCCTGCAACGCGCCGGGGCCGAAGCGCCGCAAGGCCCAGGCGACGCCCAGGATCAGGCCGACCACGAAGAGCAGCGCCACCAGGAAACGGCCGTAGATCTCGATGTCCATGTCAGGTTTCCGCCGGGTCGGCGAATGACACGCGACCCCGCGCCCGGCCCAATTCGTCGGCCAAGCGGTCCAGGCCCTCGACCAGCGCCTCGAGGCCGGGCAGCAAGGTGCGGCCCTCGTCGCGCGGCAGCCGTCCGGCGCCGTCGGCGATCATGCGGGCCTTGCCCTCCAGCGCCGCGAGGTCGACGATCTTGCCGTCGGCGACCAGCCGGCGCGCCGTGTCGACCAGCGAGGCCGCCTTGCGCATTTCGAGTTTCAGGTCCTCGGCGCTCATGACCGGCTCGCGCGGGCTTCGCCCGTCAGGCTGGCGTTGACGCGGTAAAGATGGGCCAGGATTTCGGCGACCGCCATGAACGCCTCGACCGGGATGAAGGCGTCGACATCGACCGCCGCCAGGATCTGCGCCAGATCGGGGTCTTCGCGCACCTTGATGTCGTTGGCGAAGGCGATTTCCAGAATCCGCTCGGCGACGGCGCCGTGGCCGCTCGCCACGACGCGCGGCGACTCGTCTTGATCGGGCTCCCAGCGCAGGGCCACGGCTATCGCCCGCTTCGCCGCCGCCCTGTGTTCGGGATCGTCCGCCACGGCCTGTTCCGCCCCTTTCTGGATATGCCACAATGTGGCGGGGCAGCGCTTAATAAAGGCTTAAACG
>JADFZP010000265.1:0-2931 GCA_015232485.1 Alphaproteobacteria bacterium | reverse complement strand
GGCATGAAGACCCAGTCGCAACGGCTGCGCGTGGTCTCGGAAAACATGGCCAACGCCGATTCGCTGCCAAGGGCCGCCGATCAGGAGCCGTATCGCCGCAAGGTCGTGACGTTCAAGCAGGAACTCGATCAGCGGACCGGGGCCAACCTGACCAAGGTGGCCAAGGTCGGCGTCGACCGTTCGGACTTCATCAAGAAATTCGACCCCAAACACCCGGCCGCCGACCGCGACGGCTATGTGATGGCGCCCAACGTCAATCCGCTGATCGAACTGATGGACATGCGCGAGGCCCAGCGCAGTTACGAGGCCAACATGAATATCGTCAGCACCTCGCGCGCGCTGATGCAGCGCACGATCGAGATGCTGCGTTGATCCGAGGAGCCGGGAGGGCGCCATGACCACCATCAACAACGCCATCGCCGCCTATTCCGCGATGGGCAAGACCCCAGGCGTCGGCGAGGCCGCCGGAGCCGTCGGCGAAACGCCCGAGGGCGTGGATTTCGCCAGCATGCTGAAGGACGTCGCCAAATCGGCGATCGGCGAGGCCCGCAAGGCCGAGGACTTGAGCAAGCAGGCCATCACCGGCAAGGCCGACATCCGCGAGGTGGTGGCCGCCGTGGCCAGCGCCGAGTTGACCCTGGAAACCGTGGTCGCGGTGCGCGACAAGGTGATCGGCGCCTACAAGGAAATCCTGAGCATGCCGATCTAAGGCGGCTCAAGGTGACCGAGGCCGAACTCCTCGACGTCGCCCGGTTCGCGTTCAGCACCATGCTGAAGGTCGCCGCGCCGACGCTGCTCGCCGGTCTGTTGATCGGCGTGGCCATCTCGCTGGTCCAGACCGCCACCCAGATCCAGGAAATGACCCTGACCTTCGTTCCCAAGGTGCTGGTCATCTTTCTGACACTTGTCGTCGCCGCGCCCTTCATGCTGCATTCGCTGATGGACTTCTTTCGCGCGATGATGGATCTGGCGGTCGCGGGCGGCGGCTGATGCTGACCGAGCTTCTCGACACCAACGTTTTCAACTTCCTGCTGGTCTTCACGCGGATGGGCGCCGGCATGATGTGGATGCCCGGCATGTCGGGCCAGCTCATCCCCGAGCGCTTCCGCCTGCTGCTGGCCTTGGCCATCACCTTGGTGATCCTGCCGGTCGTGTCGGGCATGCTGCCGCCCGTTCCCGGCGATCCCGGCCGGCTGTTCCTGCTGATCCTGGGCGAGGTGACGGTCGGCGTGTTCATCGGCGTCGTGGTGCAGATGCTGATGGTCTCGCTGAACCTCGCCGCCACCTTCATTGGTTTCCAGGTCGGCCTGACCAACGCCCTGGTGTTCGACCCGGTGGTCGAGCAGCAAAGCTCGCTGTTGACCGGCTTCATGTCGAATCTGGCGGTCGTGGTGATGTTCGCCACCGGCATGCATCACTTGATGATCGAGACGCTGGTCGATTCCTATCGGCTGTTCACGCCGGGTCAGGCGCTGCCGGTCGGCGACTTGGTGCAGGTGGTCGCCCAAGCGCTCGACGACGGGTTCACGCTGGGCGTCAGACTGGCGGCGCCGTTGGTGGTGTTTGGCCTGGTCTTCTACACCGCGCTGGGTCTGATCTCGAAGCTGGCGCCGCAGATTCCGGTGTTCCTGGTCGCCCTGCCGCTGCAAATCATCTTCGGGTTGTCGCTTCTGATGATGTCCTTGGCGACGCTGATGGCGCTGTTCCTCAGATCGTTCGAGGACGGCTTGATTCGCTTCCTCTCGCCGGGTTAGGCCATGGCCGAAGACGACGATCAAGAATCAAAAACGGAAGACCCTACCGGGAAACGGATCTCCGATGCCCAGGGCAAGGGCAACTTCCCGATGTCCAACGAAATCAAGCAATGGGTCACCCTGATCGGCTCGGTGGCCTTTCTGGCCGCCCTGGCGCCGCTGGTCATGCGCCAGACCGCCGATTTGATGCTGCCGCTGATCGCCGCGCCGCACGAAATCCCCACCGACCCGGCGGCGCTGGGCCGGTTGCTGACCGAAATCCTGGCGCGGCTTGGCCTGATCCTGCTGCTGCCCTTCCTGCTGTTCATCATCATGGCGGTGGTCGGCACGGTGATCCAGATCGGCTGGGTGGCCAATTTCAGCCTGATCAAGTTCAGCTTCGACAAGATGAACCTGTTCGCCGGCCTGAAGCGGATGGTCTCGTTCCATACGGTTCTGGAACTGGTCAAGAGCGTCGCCAAGGTGGCGGTGGTCGGGGGCATTTCGGCCCTGGTCATCATGCCGCGCATCGACGACCTGCCGCTGCTGATGGATCTCACCCTGCTCGGCATTCTCGATTACCTGCAAGAGACGGTGTTCGAGCTGACCGCCTCGGTGGCCGCCTTCGTGACCGTCATCGCGGTAGGCGACCTCGCCTGGCAGCGCTATACCTATTTCAAGCGCCTGCGCATGACCAAGCAGGAGGTCAAGGACGAGAACAAGAACACCGAGGGCGATCCCATGGTCAAGGGACGCATCCGCAGCCTGCGCCTGCAGAAGGCGCGCGAACGCATGATGGCCTCGGTGCCCAAGGCGGACGTGGTGGTGACCAACCCGACCCATTACGCCTGCGCGCTGAAATACGACATGGAGACCATGGGCGCCCCCATTCTGGTGGCCAAGGGCATCGACCATCTGGCCAAGCGCATCCGCGAAGTGGCCGAGGAGAACGAAGTGCCAATCGTCGAGAACCCGCCGCTGGCCCGCGCCCTGTACGCCAGCGTCGACATCGACCGCGAGGTGCCGCCCGAGCACTACAAGGCGGTGGCCGAGGTGATCGGCTACGTCATGCGCCTGAAGGGCAAGCTGCGTGGCTAGCCGGATCGGCGGGCTGGTCGCGTCCGGGGCGGTGCTGGCGCTGACCGGCCTCGGGCTGGCAACGCCCGCGCCGGGACTGGCGGCCGCGGCGGCCGGGTTG
>JADFZP010000264.1 GCA_015232485.1 Alphaproteobacteria bacterium | reverse complement strand
CGGCCGAGCGGCGGCAGGCGGCCATCGGGCGCCAGACGCGGCAGCCGCGCCAGCGACGGCTGATCGGTCAGCGTCAGATGCAGCCCGACATCGGCGTGATCGACGATTTCGGCCAGCGCGGGCGCGAGGGCGGGCCATTGCGGCATGGTCACCATGCAGCCGGTGGCGGAAACGCGCCCCATCCGAATCAACGCCAAGATGCCCCGCGACACGCCTGGGGACAGGCCGTAGTCATCGGCGCACAGCACGAAGGGGCGATCTGGGGATGTTCCTTGGGGCATGGTCCACACGTCCCTTGCGGACGGGTACGAGGATTTGCGACAATCGTCCATGCTGGCCGAGCAATGAGCCGGTGACAAGGGATAGCGCTTTATTCGTGCAATGAACGTCCTCCTGACTGCCGACGTCGCTTCGTCGCGCCCGACCGCGGCCCTCCCCCAGCCGTGCACGCTGACGGTTGTCCTGCCCTTCCACAATGAGCAGGCGGGCGTGGCGGCCCTGTTCGCGCGCCTGATGCCGGTGCTCGATGGCCTTGGGCTGCCCTTCGAGGTGCTGTGCGTCGAGGACGGCAGCCGCGACGCCACCTTTGAAACGCTGCGCGACGTGGCGCTCGCCGACCCCCGAATCCGGGTGCTGCGCTTCGCGCGCAATTTCGGCAAGGAGGTGGCGCTGACCGCCGGCCTGAACCACGCGCGCGGCGAGGCCGTGGTGCTGATGGACAGCGACCTTCAGCACCCGCCCGAGCTGATCGCCGATTTCGTGCGGCTGTGGCGCGAGGGCTGGCAGATGGTTTACGCCCAGCGGCGGCGGCGCGACACCGATTCGGCGGCGCGCAAGATGGCCTCGGGGGCGTTCTACTGGTTGTTCCGGCTGGTCTCGGAAGTGACGATCCCCGAAGGCGCCGGCGATTTTCGGCTGCTCGACCGCAAGGTGGTCGACGCGCTGAACGCCATGCCCGAGCGCAGCCGCTTCATGAAGGGCCTGATGAGCTGGGTCGGCTTCCGCCAGACCGGCATCGATTACGACGTCGAGCAGCGTTTCGCCGGCCGCTCGACCTTCAATCTGTGGAAGCTGTTCCTGTTCGCGATGGACGGGCTGGTGTCGTTCAGCAACGTGCCCTTGCGCATGTGGTCGTGGTTCGGCTTCGGCATCTCGGCCATCTCGGGGCTTTACGGCCTGTTCGTGCTGATGTGGGCGCTGCTGCATGGGCGCGACCTGCCGGGCTACACCTCGCTGTTCACGGCGGTGGTGTTCCTGGGCGGCCTGCAACTGGTCACCCTGGGGATCATCGGCGAATATCTGGGCCGCGTTCACACCGAGGTGAAGCGGCGCCCGCTGTATCTGTTGTCGGACACGGTGGGCCTGGACGGCGAGACGCCCGTCGATCGGAGCGGCGCCTGAATGCACGCCCAGTGCAACTGGAGGCGGGCGACCTGGGCGTTGCTGGGGCTGCTGGGCGTGGTGGCCCTGGCGACCTTCCGCGACTACGGCATCAGCAACGACGAAGAGGTGCAGCACGTCTACGGCAAGCTGCTGATCGACTTCTATCGTTCGGGCGGCGCCGACCTCTCGGCGTTTTCCTACAAGAACCTGTACCTCTATGGCGGCCTGTTCGACATGGTGGCGGTGCTCTTGGTTCCGCTGCTGCCCTTCCAGGAGTACGAGACGCGCCACTTGCTGTCGGCGCTGGCCGGGCTGGCGGGAATCGCGGCGACTTGGCGGATCGGGGCGCGCCTCGCCGGCGAGCGGGCCGGGTTCCTGGCCGCCGCCATCCTGTCGCTGAGCGGCGTGTGGTGGGGCGGGATGTTCAATCACACCAAGGACATTCCCTTCGCCTCGGCGGTCGCCTGGGCGACCTGGGCGGTTCTCAGGATGCTGCCCGAGTTGCCGCGCCCCCGCCTGTCCTCGGGGCTGCTGTTCGGATTGTTCGCCGGGCTGGCGGTCGGCATCCGCATCGGCGTGGTGCTGAGCCTGGTGTGGCTGGCCGCGCCGGTGGCGATCCATCTGTGGAGAACCGGGCGTCCCGCCACGGCGGCGCGCGACGCCGGCCTGATCGTCGTCCGGCTGATTCCGGGACTGATCCTGTTCCTGGCGCTGATGGCGCTGTTTTGGCCGTGGTCGGTGCGGGCGCCCGGCAACATCTTCGAGGCGGTCGCCACCTTCAGCAAGTTCCCCTATCCGATCACCACCATCCTGAACGGCGTGAAGTACCTCGCCACCGAGGTGCCGCGCGCCTATCTGCCGGTCTATCTGCTGATCAAGCTGCCGCTTTATTACCATCTCGGGCTGCTGCTCGGTCTCGCCGCCCTGGCGCGCCGGGGCTGGGCTCCCGTATCGCCGGCGGTCGTGACGGTGGCCCTGGCGGCCGCCGTCCCGGTGGCCTATGCCGTGGCCGCCGACGCGCCGCTCTACAACGGGATACGTCACTTCCTGTTCGTGCTGCCGCCGCTCGCGGCGCTCGCCGCCCTGGGTTTCGAGCATGTCTGGCGAATGGTCGAGCAAGGTGGCCGGCGGCGCGGCGCCATCCTGGCCGCGGCGCTGGGCGTGACGGCGGCCGGTCATGTCGGCATGCTGATCGCCCTGCATCCCAACCAATACGTCTACTACAACCCCCTGATCGGCGGGTTGGCCGGCGCCGAGCGCCGCTGGGAGATGGATTACTGGTCCAACAGCCTGCGCGAGGCCAGCCTGCTGCTGGCCGACAAGCTGGCCGCCGAGGCCCCCGACCGCGCCGCCCCCTGGGGCGTGGCGGTGTGCGCCGGAACCTTCCAGGTCACCACCTACGCCCCGACCCGGCTGGTGCGCGACGACAACTGGCCGAACGTCGATTTCTTCCTGTCCTCGACCCAGGTCGATTGCGACCGCATCATCGACGCCCCGGTGATCGTCGAGATCCGCCGCATGGGCGTCCTGCTGGCCGTCGTCAAGGATCTTCGCAAACGATGATCACCGCGCGCGCCGCTTGAGCAGGTCCGAGTTGGGATAGGGCACGAAGTCCTTGACCTCGACCGAGGGCTTGCCGAACAGCCAGCCCTGCACGAAATCGCAGCCGCAATCCTTGACGAATTGCAGCGATTCCGGCGTGTCGACCATTTCCGCGACGGTGTCGACCGACAGCCGTCGGCACAATTCGGTGAGGGCCGACAGGAAGGCGCGGCCCTTGGCCACCTTCTGCGCCGATTTGACGGCGCTGCCGTCCAGCTTGACGACGTCGACCTCGAGCGTCGACAGGTATTGGAAGCTGGCGGCGCCGGCGCCGAAATCGTCCAGGCACACCTCGTAGCCGGCCAGGCGCAGGCGCTGGATGAAGGCGTTGGCGCTGTCCAGATCGCTCATCCGCGAGGATTCGGTGATTTCGAACATCAACCGCCCCTCGGCCCAGGGATTGGCGCGCAGCAGTTCGAAGATTCCGTCGACGTAATGGGGCTGGCTGATCGAGAAGCCCGACACGTTGACCGCCACCCGGTACATGTCGTTGTTGCGCGGCTGGCGGCTGAGCCAGTGCATCACCTTGCGCGCCATCGACAGGTCGAACTCGTGGATCAGCCCGGTTTCCTCGGCGAAGTTGATCACCTTGTAGGGCGAGACGTCGCGGCCCAGGCTTTTGAAGCGGCACAGCGCCTCGAAATGGTGGATGTCGCCCGACCGCAGCGAGATGACCGGCTGCAGCGCCACCTCGAACAGGCCGCCGGTCACCAGCCCCTTGAAGGACTGGATCTGCTGCACCGTCTTGTCGACCAGCGAGGTCATGTTCTCGGCGAGGCTTTGGAGGTTGAAACTGCCCTCGGCCGAGCCGAATTTCTGCAAGGTGTAAAGCAGGCCCTTGGCCAAATCCTCTTCGGCGATGCCGTTGGCGTCGCCGATCCCCACATTGGCGGCCGAGACTTGGACCGTCTTCTCGGTATCGACGGTGGAGATCAGCTCGCCGATCTCCTTTTCCAGGAGAGCCAGATCGGCGCCGCTCGACAGGACGCCGAACTTGCCGGACTCGACCTGGGCCGCCGTTTCGCCATCGACCGAGCGCGCCCGCAACAGGGTGCCCAGCGTCGCCATCACGTCGCCCATCGCGTCGGACCCCAGCCGGTCGCCCAGGCGGTCGAGGCCGCCGACCGAGACCAGCGTCAGGTCGGCCTGCTGGCCGGATTTGCGCAACGCCTGCAAGCGGGCCGCCGCCAGCGCGTGGAAGCCGTCGGCGGCGTAAAGGCCGCTGGCCTCGTCGCGCGCCACCTCGTTGGCGCCGCCCGGAATGCGCAACTTGGTGCGAAAGGCCAGGAACACCGTGGTGCCCTTGTCGCTTTGCAGGCAATGTCCGGTGATCAGCGCCTTGGGTCGCACTTGGCCACGGCCACGCAGGCGAACGGTGACCTCGCCGACCCGGCCATGCCGCAACAGGAGCTGTGAAACCTCCTTGATCTGCTGGCGGTCCTGCGGCACCACCAGATCGGTCAGCGCCACGCCGACCAGATCGGTCGCCCTTTCGCAACCCAGCAGCGGGCCGGTCGCCCCGCCCGCGAACACCACCAAGCCGTCATTGGCTTCGATCACCAGATCCGCCCAAGTGAAGGCGAAGGCGCGGAAACGGTCGCGCTCGAGACGCAGGCCGCGATCGACGGCGGTCACTCGGCGCCTCCCCGGATGCGCTTCTCGCGCCCCTTCACATAGCCGGAATAGCCGCGGTCGGGGCCGACGATGTGACTGGTCAGCCAATGGCGGAGGAAGATCACCGTGGCGTCGGCGACTTCCCCGCCTTCGGCCTCGCGGACCGCCTGGGCGCCGATCCGGTCGAGTTGCTCGATCAACTCGGCGTGTTCCTGCCGATGCTGGAGCGTGTCCGCCAGCATCCGCTCCTCCCTGGCGAAATGCGCCAGCGAGGACTTCCGCAACTGCGCGAACAAGGCGCCGAGCATCGCGGAGTCGAGGCCGGAGTCGCAGGCCACCAATATCTCGTTGACGACCTCCATCAACCCGCGGTGCTCGCGGTCGATATCATCGATCCCAAGGGTCAGGTCGTCGGTCCAGGTCAAGCTCCGCGTCGTCACCGCTTACCTCCTTGGTGTGCCCAGATGCTAGCTCCGGAACGGCCCCAGGTCCACCCGGCTCTTGACGCCGGGGCGCTCGCCGGTCTTCCCTGGACGCATGAGAGCTTTGCGCATCCTTGGCCTCGCCGCGGTCCTCGCCGCCGCGACGGCGTCGCCCGCCGCCGCCGGAGCGGGCTGGGACAAGATTTCGACTCCCGCCCCCGGCCCCGCCCGCTCGATCGGCGCGCACGCCGCCGGATGACTGG
>JADFZP010000263.1 GCA_015232485.1 Alphaproteobacteria bacterium | reverse complement strand
CGCGGACCTTGTGGCGGCGGATCTTCATGGTCGGAGTCATCATCTCGTTGGCCACCGAGAACGGCTCGGCGGTCAGCGCGAAGCGGCGGACCTTTTCGATCGGCGACAGGTCGCGGTTGACGCGGTCGACCGCCGCGCCGATCGCCTTGCGGAAGGCGGGGTTTTCGACCAGCGTGGCCAGGTCGGCGGCGAGGCCGTGTTGCTTGGCCCAGGTCTCGGCGAATTCGGTGGTCGGCACGATGATCGCCACCAGATGCGGGCGGCGGTCGCCATAGACCATCGCTTGGCCGATCTCGGGCGCCAGGGTCAGGAAGCCCTCGACCCGCTGCGGCGCCACGTTGTCGCCGCCGGAATTGACGATGATGTCCTTCTTGCGGTCGGTGATGCGGATATAGCCGTCGGCATCGATCTCGCCGACATCGCCGGTGTGCAGCCAGCGGCCGTCGCCGATCGCCGCGCAGGTCGCCTCGGGATCGTTCCAATAACCCTGCATCACCAACTCGCCGCGCACCAGGATCTCGCCATCGGCCGCCAGTTTGACCTCGACGCCTTTCAGCGGCGGGCCGACCGTATCCATCTTGACCTTGCTCGGCGGGTTGCAACTGATCACCGGGGCCGCCTCGGTCTGGCCGTAGCCTTGCAGAATGCGGACCCCCAGCGCGGTGAAGAACAAGCCGACATCGGGGTTGAGCGGCGCGCCGCCCGACACCAGCGCCTTGAGCCGTCCGCCGAAGCGCTGGCGCACCTTGTCGCGCACCAGCCGTTCGAGAACGACATCCCACAGCCGGTCGCCCAGGCCGAGCGACGCCGGGTCGTCATGGCGGCGCCGACCGATGTCCAGCGCCTTCATGAACAAGGCCCGCTTGCGCCCGCCGGCCCGCTCGACGCCGCGCAGGATGCGGGCGCGCAGCACCTCGTAAAGCCGGGGCACGGCGGTCATGATGGTCGGGCGCGCCTCGACCAGATTGTTGCCCAGCGCGTCGATGCCCTCGGCATAGTAGATCTGCGCGCCGATCGAGATCGGGAAGAACTGCCCGGTGGTATGCTCGTAGGCATGCGACAGCGGCAGGAAGGACAGGAACGATTCCTCGGCCAGGCCCATCTCGGCCAGCACCCCATGGGCGCCCAGGCAATTATGCAGGATGGCGCCGTGGGCCAGCATGACCCCCTTGGGCGCCCCGCCGGTCCCCGAGGTGTAGATGATGCAGGCGGTGTCGTCGCGCCCCGGCTCGGCGATCGGGTCGGCGTGGTCGGCGCCCTGCGCGATCAACTCGTCCCACGACAGCAGGACGACGCCATTGTTCTGGCGCAGGTCGGGCGGTTCGATCGAGACGACCAGCGGCGGATGGGGCAGGCGGGCCGCCGCCGGGATCACCCGCTCGGCCAGTTGGCGGGTCGAGACGATCACCACGCGCGCCCCGGAATCGCCCATGATGTGCTGATGGTCGGACACCGTGTTGGTGGTGTAGGCGGGCACCGTGATGCCGCCGGCCGCCATGATTCCCAGGTCGGCGATCAGCCATTCGGGGCGGTTCTCGGCGACCAGCATGACGCGGTCTCCGGCCGTCAGGCCTACCGAGCGCAACCCACGCGCCAGCCGTCCGACCAGGCTTGCCACCTCGGTCCAGCTCTGCGACACATACTGGCCGTCCCGCTTGGCCCACAGAAACGGCCGGGCGCCGCGTTCGGCGGCCTGCTGGAAAAACATCGAGGTCAGGCTGGTGCAGGCCTTGAAATCGGTGACCATTTTTCACCCCTCCCCGGCGGTGCCGCCCTCGTGCTTGGCGGTTCGCCTCTTGATACCCATATGGTTTGACTGGCGCAAAGGAGAAACGCGATGAGTAAAGTCGATCCCGATTTCGGGGCTCTGCCGGAGTGGGATTTGGGCGACCTCTACGCCGGCACCGACGACCCGAAGCTGGCTTCGGACCTCGATCGCGGCGAGGCGGACGCCCGGGCCTTCCATCAGCGCTGGGCGGGCCGTTTGGCCGAGTCCTCGGGCGCCGAGCTGGGCGAGGCGATCGCCGCTTACGAACGCCTGTCCGAAACCTTCAATCGGGTGATGAGTTACGCCCAACTGGTCTATTCCTCGAATGTCTCGGACCCGGCCTGCGGCCGCTTCTATCAGGGCATGCAGGAGCGGGTGACCGACATCGGCGTCAACACCCTGTTCTTCACCTTGGAACTCAATCGCCTGGACGACGCCGCGCTGGCCGAGAAGTTGAAGCACCCGGCCACGGCGCGCTACGCCCCCTGGCTGCGCGATCTGCGCCAGTTCCGCGACCACCAGCTTCCCGACGAGATCGAGCGCCTGCTGCACGAGAAGGAGGTCGCCGGCCGCTCGGCCTGGAACCGCCTGTTCGACGAATCGATGGCCGGCCTGCGCTTCCCGCTCGACGGCAAGGACCTGACCTCGGCCGAGGTGCTGCATCTGTTGTCCGACACCGATGGCGCCACCCGCAAGAAGGCGGCGAAGGCGTTCGGCGCCGTGCTGGGCGCCAACGCCCGGCTGTTCGCGCTGATCACCAACACCTTGGTCAAGGACAAGGAGATCGAGGACAAGTGGCGCAACTACCCGCGCCCGACCAGCTATCGCAACCTGTCAAACCAGGTCGAGGACGAGGTGGTCGACGCGCTGGTCTCGGCGGTGCGGGGCGCCTATGGCCAGCTCGCCCATCGCTATTACGGCATGAAGGCGCGCTGGTTCGGGGTCGACAAGCTGGACTACTGGGATCGCAACGCGCCGCTGCCCGAGGACACCGACCGCCATTACCGCTGGGACGAGGCGCGCGATCTTGTGCTGGGCGCCTATGGCCGCTTCTCGCCCGAACTGGCCGATCTGGGCAAGCGCTTCTTCGACAAGTCGTGGATCGACGCGCCGGTGCGGCCGGGCAAGTCGCCGGGCGCCTTCGCCCATCCGACGGTGCCCTCGGCGCATCCCTATCTGCTGGTCAATTTCATGGGCAAAAGCCGCGACGTGATGACGCTGGCCCATGAACTGGGCCATGGGGTGCATCAGCTTCTGGCGGCCGGGCAGGGGCAGTTGATGGCCGACACCCCGCTGACCCTGGCCGAGACGGCCTCGGTGTTCGGCGAGATGCTGACCTTCAACGCCATGCTGGACGCCGAGACCGATCCGGGCCGCCGCCGCGTGCTGCTGGCCGGCAAGGTCGAGGACATGCTGAACACGGTGGTGCGCCAGATCGCCTTCTACGAGTTCGAGCGCCGCGTCCACGACGAGCGCCGCACCGGCGAACTGCCGGCCGAGCGGCTGGGCGAGTTGTGGATGGACGTCCAGCGCGAGAGCCTGGGGCCGGTGTTCCGCTTCGACGAGGAATACCGCCATTACTGGGCCTATATCCCGCATTTCGTGCATACGCCGTTCTACGTCTACGCCTACGCCTTTGGCGACTGCCTGGTGAATTCGCTTTACGACGTCTATCGCCACGGCGCGCCGGGCTTCGAGGGCAAATATCTCGACATGCTGCGGGCCGGCGGCACCATGCGCCACAAGGAATTGCTGGCGCCGTTCGGCCTGGACGCCGGCGACCCCGCCTTCTGGCGGCGCGGCTTGGACATCGTGGTGGGCTACATCGACCAACTGGAGCGGGTGGCATGAATGCCTGACGAGGCGAATCGCCTGGGCGGCCGGATGCGGCGCTACGCCCAGGTGTCGGCGGCGATGGGCGGCCTGGCGGCGCGCATCGCCGGCGACCGGGTGATGGGGCGCAAGGGCGACGATCGGCGGATGGCCGCCGATCTCACCGCCGCGCTGGGCGGCCTGAAAGGGCCGCTGATGAAGGTGGCGCAAATCCTGTCGACCATCCCCGACGCGCTGCCGTCGGAATACGCGATGGAGTTGGCCCAGCTCCAAGCCGACGCGCCGCGCATGGGCTGGCCGTTCGTCAAGCGCCGCATGGCCGCCGAACTGGGGCCGGAATGGCAGGCGCGCTTCCAGCGCTTCGAGCACGAGGCGGCGGCGGCGGCCTCGCTGGGCCAAGTGCATCGGGCGGTGGCCCCGGACGGGCGCCTGTTGGCCTGCAAGCTGCAATATCCGGACATGGCCTCGGTGGTCGAGGCGGATTTGCAGCAGCTTCGCCTGATCTTCCAGATCTATCGCGGCTACGACCGCTCGATCGACACCACCGACATCCACGCCGAGATCGCCGAACGCCTGCGCGAGGAACTGGACTATCTGCGCGAGGGCCGCCACATGGCGCTGTACCGCCACATGCTGCGCGACGAGCCGGGCGTCCACGTTCCCGAAGTGCTGCCCGAACTGACCACCGGCCGCCTGCTGACCATGACTTGGTTGGACGGCGAACGCATGATCAACTTCGTCGACGAGCATCTGGAAGCGCGCAACGAAGTGGCCCACAACATGTTCCGCGCCTGGTACGTGCCGTTCTATTACTACGGCGTGATCCATGGCGACCCGCATCTGGGCAATTACACGGTGCGCCCCGACCGCAGCGTCAATCTGCTGGATTTCGGCTCGGTGCGCGTCTTCCGGCCGAAATTCGTCAAGGGCGTCATCGACCTGTACCGGGCGTTGGAGAGCAACGACCGCGCGCTGGCCGTCCACGCCTACGAGACCTGGGGCTTCCACAATCTGACCAACCCGGTGATCGACACCCTGAACCTGTGGGCGGCCTTCATCTACGCCCCCCTGCTGGAGAACCGCACCCGCCTGATCCAGGACCAGCCCTCGGGCGTCTATGGCCGCGAGGTGGCCGAAAAGGTCCACGCCGAACTCCGCCGCCTGGGCGGCGTGCGCCCGCCCCGCGAATTCGTCCTGGTCGACCGCGCCGCGATCGGCCTGGGCTCGGTGTTTTTGCGCCTCAAGGCCGAGATCAACTGGCACCGCCTGTTCCACGACCTGATCGAGGGCTTCGATTCGGACGCGCTGGAGGTCCGGCAGGCCGAGGCGTTGCGGGCGGCGGGGTTGTAGATTAATTTTGATCCGTCATGCCCGCACACATCTCGGACGTCCAACGTCATACCCGCGAAAGCGGGTATCCATGCCGGCGCATCAACCGCGAAAGTGGCATGATCTCTTTGACGAAGCGGCCGAAGAGCACCACGATCAGATGGATACCCGCCTTCGCGGGTATGACGGCCAAAATCAGCGAGTTGGGCGATGAAACTCCCGGAGGTCAAACAGCGCGGCGAAGCCAAGGCGGTCGGCGAGCAGACCCCGGAGACCCAGGCCCTGCTCAAGGTGCTGGCCCTGACCGGCAACGCGGTCGACGAGGGCAAGGTCCGGCCGGCCGCCGCCGCCTTCGCGGGTATCCGTG
>JADFZP010000262.1 GCA_015232485.1 Alphaproteobacteria bacterium | reverse complement strand
GTCATATCACACCTCGACCAGCGCCCAGCGGCGGCCGGCGTCCTTGGCCACCGTCTGGGCGCAGTTGTAGACCGGCACGCCGCGCGGGGTGTGGCCGCGATGGACGCCGTGATGGGCGTGGCCGTGGAAGACGGCGGCGACCGGGTAACGGTCGATGGTTTCGGCCAGTCGCGACGAGCCCAGGAAGGGATAGATCTCGCGCGCCTCGCCCTCGACGGTGGCGGGAATCGGGGCGTAGTGGAGCACCACGACCAAGCGTTCGGTCTCCTCGGCCAGGGCGCGCAGGGCGTTTTCCAGGCGCATCGCCTCGCCGATCACCTCGCCGACGAAGGACTTGATGGCCGGTTCGCCGAACGCGCCGAGCATGCGGCCCTCGAAACCGCCCGCGAAGCCCTTCACGCCGGCGAAGCCAACTCCGCCGATCATGTGGGTGCGCGCCTCGAGCGGCAGCATCCCGCCCTGTTCGAGCATCTCCATCACCTCGCCGCCGTGGCCGCTCTCGTGGTCGTGATTGCCCAGCACGCCGAGCACCGGGATCGAGCAACTGCGCAAGTCCTCGGCCAGGATTTCCGCCTCGCGCAGGGTTCCCAGATTGGTGAGATCGCCGCACAGCGCCAGCACGTCGGCGGAATGCGAGATTTCGGCGAACAAGTCGCGGAACGGGTGGCGATGCCCTTCGCCGACATGAAGATCGCCGATCGCGGCGACGCGCAGGGTCATGACGGCGGGCCGCTCTCTCCGACCACGTCGGCGAAGCCCCATTCGGCGATGTCGATCCGGTAATCGGCGCGCGAGAACATCCGTCCGCGGCACACGCGGGTGCGCGGCGGAGGCAGGCCCGAGCGCCGGGCCAAGCGGCTGGCCAACTCGTCCATCAGCCACACCGGGACGGCGTCGCGCTCGCTGGGATAGACGAAGCGGAAGTTGAGCAGATGGATCAGCAGAACTTCCCAGTACTGGTCCATATAGGCCAGCAGACGCCGCCAGTCGATCGCGTCGTGGCGCTTCAGCAAGACGTGGGCGATGTCGGCGCCGTCATAACGCCCGCGATCCTGCACGAACACCTTCGACCAGATCATCTCGGTGGGCGGCGTGATCCGCACCCGATGGCCGAACACCTCGGCCGGCCATTCCTCGACGAACCAGGATTCGGTGACCGGGGTGACGGCGCAGGTGGAATTGAAGATCACGTCGAACACCGCGTCGCCTTGAGCGACCTTGCCGATCCAGCGTTCGTCCTCGACGGCGGTGTCGTAACCCTGCGAAGCGAAGTGTTCAAGGATGCGGGGAAAGTCGCCCGCCCGGCAGAACACGTCCAAATCCTTGGTCGCGCGGGTCAGGCCGGTCAGCATGCTGACCGCGAAGGTGCCGCCCAGTAGAAAGGGGATTTGCGAGCGCGCCAACTGGCGCAATGCTTCGGCGTAGAAGTCGTCCGAGGCGGAAGGATGGGGCTGGGTGGCGCGCGTGAGATCGTTCATGGCGGGGTTTGGAACACCCCGCCATGAAGATGGTTCCCGTTACGCGGCGACCTTCTTGATCCCCAGGCTGCCCCAGACGTCGACCAGGGCGCCGACCAGGCGGTCCATCATCGCGTCGTCGTGCCGCGGCGTCGGCGTGATGCGCAGGCGCTCGGTGCCGCGCGGCACGGTGGGGTAGTTGATCGGCTGGACATAGATGTTGTGGCGGCGCAGCAGGTCGTCCGAGGCCTGCTTGCACAGCTTGGCGTCGCCCACCATCACCGGAACGATGTGGCTGACCGACGGCATCACCGGAATGCCCAACTGGGTCAGGCGCTTCTTCAGGGTGGCGGCGCGCTCTTGATGGCGCTGACGCAGTTCGTCATGGGCGCGCAGATGGCGCACCGAGGCCAGCGCGCCGGCCGCGATGCTGGGCGGCAGCGAGGACGAGAAGATGAAGCCCTGGCCGAAGCTGCGAATGAAGTCGATCACCGCCGCCGAGCCCGCGATATAGCCGCCGATCACGCCGATCGCCTTGGCCATGGTGCCCTGGATGACGGTGATGCGGTGCGCCTCGCCGTCGCGCTCGGCGACGCCCGAGCCGCGCTGGCCATACATGCCGACCGCGTGGACCTCGTCGATGAAGGTCATCGCGCCGTATTTCTCGGCCACGTCGCAGATGCGGCCGATCGGGGCGATGTCGCCGTCCATCGAATAGACCGATTCGAAGGCCACCAGCTTGGGCGCGTCCTTGGGGGCGGCGGCCAGCAGTTCCTCGAGATGGGCGACGTCGTTGTGGCGGAAGACGTGGCGGGGCGCCCGGCTGTGGCGGATGCCCTCGATCATCGAATTGTGGTTGTGCGAGTCCGAGAAGATGATGCAGCCGGGCATCCGCGAGCCCAGCGTCGACAGCGTCGTCACATTGGCCGAATAGCCCGAATTGAACAAAAGCGCCGCGTCCTTCTCGTGCCACGAGGCCAGTTCGGCCTCCAGCAGCACGTGGAAGTGATTGGTGCCCGAGATGTTGCGGGTGCCGCCGGCGCCGGCGCCGCTTTTGCGGATCGCCGCTTCCATCGCTTCGAGGACATCGGGCTGCTGGCCCATGCCGAGATAGTCGTTCGAGCACCAGACGGTGACTTCGTGGACCGCGCCATCGCGATGATTGGCGGCCAGCGGGAAGCGGCCAGCCTTGCGCTCGAGGTCGGCGAACACGCGATACGCCCCTTCGGCCTTCAACGCGGCGATCTGTTCCGCGAAGTAGTTTTCGTAGTCCATCCTGGGCCCTCCCCCGTGCGCTCCGTGTGGTTCCGGCGCTTTTTCACCGCGCCCGATTCGACGCCCCGATGGTCGTCGGTTCGGCCGGCGCGATCAAATGAATTCGCCGTAACCACAAGGTGAAAAGGTGCCGCGCGCTCAGGGCTTGGTATGCGCCTTTCTGCGGTAGGCGTAGACATAGACGGCGTCCATTCCGCCGGTAATCTTCGGGGCGGCGACGGTCTTGCGTACCGTGCGGAAATACTCCTCGACCTGCTGGGCCTGCAAGTCGTCATGGGCGCGTCGCGAAATCCAGCCGTCACCTTCCGAGCGCACTTTATGATCGGTGAACAGTTTCCGCTTCGGATTGTCGGTCACGCTGACGAACCATTCCGCGCCGCCGCCTCCCGAGCGCGCCATGAAGTCCTCGATATCGCGAATGATGTCCGATCTGCTCTTGCCAGCCATAATGAATGAATCCCCCCAAGGTGACTTCTGTCACCGCGAGGTTCGCCAATGAGCGGGCGGATGTCAACTCACGCGACCCATGTCCGCCGCGCCCCCTCGTCCAGGCGGTATTCGAGGATGCGGTGATTGTTGGTGTCGGCGAGCAGCAGCCGGTCGCCCTCGGCCCACACGCCGGCCGGCTCGGCCTCGGGGATGCAGACCGGATCGGCGCAGGCGATGGCGTCCAGACCGCGCATCGTGCCGTTGTCCAGGTCGATCAAGCGGATCGCGCCGTTGTAGCTGTCGGCCACCCACAGCCGCCGGCCGTCGAGCGCCACGCCCAGCGGATGCTGAAGCTGGGCCTCGGCCAGCGGCCCGTCGCGCAGGCCGAAATCGAACAGGCCGGTGCCGACCAGCGTGTCGACGCGCGCGTCGGAGTCCAGCGTGACGCGCCGAATCGCCGAGGTCTCGCTGTCGGCGACATACAGCACGCGCCGCGCGACATCCAACGCCAGACCCGAGGGCTGGGCGAGCAGGGCGCGCCCGGCCTGGCCATCGACGATGTTCTCGCCCCCGGTGCCGGCCAGCGGCGCCATCTCGCCACCGTCCAGGTCGATCTCGCCAATCTGGTGCGTCCCGGCATTGGCGAAGAACAGGCGCCGGTCGAGCAATTCGAGATCCCAGGGCGAGGCCAAATCCGCGCCCAAGGCCCGCTGGCGCCGCGTCAGGGGCGCGCCGCGCGAGCCGGTGCCGGCCAGCGTGGTCACCGCGCCGCTCGCCCGGTCGATGCGGCGGATGGCGTGGTTGCCGGTGTCGGCGACATAGATCGCCAAATCGTCGCAGACCAGCCCTTGCGGCCCGCGGAAGCGCGCCACGCCGGCCGGGCCGTCGATGAAACCCTCGACGCCCGAACCCCAGCGCGCCACCTCGGCCCCGCCATCGTCGAACAGCGCGATCTGATGGTGTCCGGCGTCGGCCACCGCCCAAGCCCGCGACTCGCCGGGAGCCGGCTTGATCTTGCCGGGAAAGCGCAGCCGCCCGCCGGTCGGGGCGGGTGGCGACAGGGCCAGCGCGCGAGGCGACATCTCGCCGCGGTCGCGGAACTCGGCCAGCATCTCGTCGACGCCCTTCATCAGCAGGTCGGGATTGGGCTCGCCCGCCATCTGGCCGATCACATGGCCGTCCGGCGAGACGAACACCAGCGTCGGCCAGGCGCGCACCACATAGTCCTGCCACACGCCCATCCACGGATCATGCGCGACCGGGTGGCGGATGTCGTAGCGGGCGATCGCCTGGGCGACGTTGCGGGCGTCGCGCTCGGCCTGGAATTTGGGCGAGTGGATGCCGATCACCACGACCTCGTCGGGATGCGCCTCCTCGATGCGCCGCAGGGTGGGCAGGACGTGCATGCAGTTGATGCAGCAGAAGGTCCAGAAATCCAGGATCACCAACCGCCCGCGCAAATCCTCGAGCGTCAGCGGGGCGTCGACGTTGAACCACACCAGACCGGCCCGGTCGATTTCGGGCGCGCGCGTCAATCCGAACATGCCAATTCGCTCCAACCCTCCACCTGGAGATGGTTCCGCCCACCACCAAAGCCAAGGGGCGCCTATTCCGTGGCGGGAAGTCCGCAGGCCGTGAACACCCGCCGAATCGCCTCGGCGCTGCCGGCCAGCGAGCCGCGCACCAGATAGGTGACGTTGCGGTTGCTGGTCGCCTCGAAGGCCAGGGTCTGGCCGCGCGCCATCAACCGCGCGAAGGCGGCGGCGTCGGGGGCCAACACGCTTTTGCCATCGGCCGAGGGCGGCCATTGCTCCTGCACCGGATCGGCCTTGTCGATGCGCCAGCGCACCGCGACCGGCTTCTTGCCCAACGCCTTGCCCAGATCGACCACCGACTCCAGCGTCCCGGCGTTGCAGCGCACCACCAGCGCATGGCTGTTCTTGCCGTCCTTCACCACCAGCGTCGCGGCGTGCGAGCGGATGTCGGTGAACGGGTCGGTCGAGGTCTTGTACTGCCAAGCGGCCAGCGCCGAATCGGCCGGAACAAGGACGAACAGGGCAAGGGCGAACAACGGCAGGCGCGACATCATCTTCCCCAGGCCAAACGGTGCTCGCGGCATGCTCGCATGGGGCGCGAGGGCTGTCGAGGGGGTGGGCTCACACCGTCATACCGGCGAGCCA
>JADFZP010000261.1 GCA_015232485.1 Alphaproteobacteria bacterium | reverse complement strand
TCGGCAGCGCGGCGCGCATCGCTTCGGCGATGGCCAGGGATTGGCGGGCGGCGGCGCGGGCCACCTCGTTGGGGGCCTCATCAAGGGCCTCGCGGGCCTTTTTGGCGCGCTGCTCGACCATGGCGGCGGTCAGGTCGCCCACCATCACGGCCTCTTCGGCCAGGACGGTGATGCGCTTTTCGCTGACTTCGGCGAAGCCGCCGGCCACGAAGATGCGGTCGCGCAGCACGCTGGCGTCATAGACCTCGATGACGCCGGGGCGCACCGCGGTGATCATCGGGGCGTGGCGCGGCAGGGCGCCGAAATCGCCCTCCGAGCCAGGCACCACGACCATCTCGACGGCCTGCGAGATGAGCAGGCGCTCGGGGCTGATCAGCTCGAAATCGATCTTCTCGGCCATGAACCCGGCCCTTTCCTGTTAAAGGCTGATCACGCCGCCTCGGCCGCCATCTTGCGGGCCTTTTCAAGCGCCTCGTCCATGGTGCCGACCATGTAGAACGCCGATTCGGGCAGGTGGTCGTAGTCGCCGGCGACGATGCCCTTGAAGCCCTTGATGGTCTCTTCCAGGCTGACGAACTTGCCGGGGCTGCCGGTGAACACTTCGGCCACGTGGAAGGGCTGCGACAGGAAGCGCTGCATCTTGCGGGCGCGGGCGACGACCAGCTTGTCTTCTTCCGACAGTTCGTCCATGCCCAGAATGGCGATGATGTCCTGCAGCGACTTGTAGGTCTGCAGAATGCGCTGCACGTCGCGGGCGACGCGGTAATGCTCCTCGCCGACCACCCGCGGGTCGAGCACGCGCGAGGTCGAGTCGAGCGGATCGACCGCCGGATAGATGCCCAGCTCGGCGATGGCGCGGTTGAGCACCGTGGTGGCGTCAAGGTGGGCGAACGAGGTGGCGGGCGCCGGGTCGGTCAGATCGTCGGCGGGCACGTAAATGGCCTGCACCGAGGTGATCGAGCCCTTCTTGGTCGAGGTGATGCGCTCTTGCAGGGCGCCCATGTCGGTGGCGAGGGTGGGCTGATAACCCACCGCCGAGGGAATGCGGCCCAACAGCGCCGACACTTCCGAGCCGGCCTGCGTGAAGCGGAAGATGTTGTCGACGAAGAACAGAACGTCCTGGCCTTCGTCGTCGCGGAAATATTCGGCGACCGACAGGCCGGTCAGGCCGACGCGGGCGCGGGCGCCCGGCGGCTCGTTCATCTGGCCATAGACCAGCGCGACCTTCGAGCCGGGGCCGTCGACCTTGATGACGCCCGATTCGACCATCTCGTGATAAAGGTCGTTGCCCTCGCGGGTGCGCTCGCCGACGCCCGCGAACACCGAGTAACCGCCATGCGCTTTGGCGACGTTGTTGATCAGTTCCATGATCAGCACCGTCTTGCCCACGCCGGCGCCGCCGAACAGGCCGATCTTGCCGCCCTTGGCGTAGGGCGCCAGCAGATCGATCACCTTGATGCCGGTGACCAGAATTTCGGTCTCGGTCGACTGGTCGATGAAGGCCGGGGCCGACTGGTGGATGGCGCGGGTCGCCTTGGCGTTGATCGGGCCGCGCTCGTCGACCGGCTCGCCGATCACGTTCAGGATGCGGCCCAGCGTCTCGGGCCCGACGGGGATGGTGATCGGCGCCCCGGTGTCGGCCACTTCCTGGCCGCGGGTCAGGCCGTCCGTCGAGTCCATGGCGATGGTGCGCACGGTCGATTCGCCCAGATGCTGGGCGACTTCCAGAACCAGCTTCTTGCCCTGGTTCATGGTGTGCAGCGCGGA
The DNA here is from genome assembly GCA_015232485.1 of Alphaproteobacteria bacterium. Lineage (GTDB taxonomy): Bacteria > Pseudomonadota > Alphaproteobacteria > Rhodospirillales > Magnetospirillaceae > JADFZP01. The sequence goes on along the minus strand of JADFZP010000261.1, from coordinate 3,586 downwards.
CAGGATGAAGGGCAGCTCGCCCGGGAACCGCACGTCTACGACGGCGCCCATGACCTGCGTGACGGTGCCGACATTGTTCTTCGTCATGGTCTGCTCCTGATGGGCTTACAGCGCTTCGGCGCCGGAGATGATCTCGATCAGTTCCTTGGTGATCTGCGCCTGACGGGTCCGATTGTAGGTCAGCGTCAAGCGGTTGATCATGTCGCCCGCGTTGCGGGTCGCGTTGTCCATGGCGGTCATCCGGGCGCCTTGCTCCGAGGCGTTGTTCTCGAGCAGGGCGCGGAACACCTGGGTCGCCAGATTGCGCGGCAGCAGCTCGGCCAGGATGGCGTCCTCGGCCGGCTCGAATTCGTAGATCGCGCCCGACGCGTCGGCCGGTTGCGCTTCGACCGGCGGCGGCACGAAGGGAATCAGCTGCTGGCGGGTGATGATCTGGGCGATCGCCGATTTGAAGCGATTGAAGACGATCGTGCAGACGTCGAACTCGCCCGCCACGTACATCGCCTCGATGCGGCGCGCGATGGCGTCGGCGTCGGCGAAGGCGATGCCCTTGCGGCCGATGCCGTCGACATGCTCGACCATCAGCTTGCCGTGGTCGCGGCGCATCTGGTCGCGGGCCTTGCGCCCCACCGTGAACAGCTTGACGGTCTTGCCTTGGGCCAGCAGCTCGTTGGCGAGCAGGCGCGAGTTGCGCACGATCGTCGAGTTGAAGCCGCCGCACAACCCGCGATCCGCGGTCGCGACGACGACCAGATGGACCTGGTCCTTGCCGGTTCCCGCCATCATCGGCGGCGCGCCGGATTGGCCGGCCATGCTGCCCGCCAGCGCGCCGAGCATCCGCTCCATGCGCTGGGCGTAAGGCCTCGCGGCCTCGGCTTGGGACTGCGCCCGCCGCAGCTTCGAAGCCGCGACCATCTTCATGGCGGACGTGATCTTGCGCGTCGACTTGACGCTGTTGATCCGTCCTCTCAGGTCTTTGAGGCTAGCCATCGGCGGGGCACCCGTCCCTTGTCGTTCAGACCGCGAACTTCTTCGAGAAAGCCTCGAGGAAGGCCTTGAGCTTGTCTTCGATGGCCGTCGTCAGGGCCTTCTCGGTGCGAATGCCATCCAGGATGTCGCCATGGTTGGCCTTCAGCTCGGACAGCATCTCGCGCTCGAAGCGGTTGATGGCGTTGACCGGCAGCTTGTCGAGATAGCCCTTCACGCCGCAATAGATCGACACCACCTCGTCTTCGACGGGCATCGGCTGGTATTGCGGCTGCTTCAAAAGCTCGGTCAGGCGGGCGCCGCGATTGAGCAGGCGCTGGGTCGCCGGATCGAGGTCCGAGGCGAACTGGGCGAAGGCGGCCATTTCGCGATACTGGGCGAGTTCCAGCTTGATCGAGCCGGCGACCTGCTTCATCGCCTTGATCTGCGCGGCCGAGCCGACGCGCGACACCGACAGGCCGACGTTCACCGCCGGGCGGATGCCGCGGTAGAACAGCTCGGTCTCCAGGAAGATCTGGCCGTCGGTGATCGAGATCACATTGGTCGGAATATAGGCCGACACGTCGTTGGCCTGGGTTTCGATGACCGGCAGGGCGGTCAGCGAGCCGGCGCCATGCGCGTCGCTCATCTTCGCGGCGCGTTCGAGCAGGCGCGAGTGGAGATAGAACACGTCGCCGGGATAGGCCTCGCGGCCCGGCGGGCGGCGCAGCAGCAGCGACATCTGGCGATAGGCGACGGCCTGCTTGGACAGATCGTCGTAGAAGATGACGGCGTGCATGCCGTTGTCGCGGAAGAACTCGCCCATCGTGCAGCCGGTATAGGGCGCCAGGAACTGCATCGGCGCCGGCTCGGAGGCGGTCGCGGCGACCACGATGGTGTAGTCCATGGCGCCGTTGTCGGTCAGCGTCTTGACGATCTGCGCGACGGTCGAGCGCTTCTGGCCGATCGCGACATAGATGCAGAACAGCTTCTGCTTGTCGTCGCCGGCGTCGTTGTAGCGCTTCTGATTGATGATGGTGTCCAGGATGATCGCGGTCTTGCCGGTCTGGCGGTCACCGATGATCAGCTCGCGCTGGCCGCGGCCGACCGGGATCAGCGCGTCGATCGCCTTGACGCCGGTCTGCATCGGCTCGTGAACCGACTTGCGCGGGATGATGCCCGGCGCCTTGACCTCGACGCGGTTCAGCGTGGCGTCGGTGATCGGCCCGCGCCCGTCGATCGGGTTGCCCAGGCCATCGACCACGCGGCCGAGCAGGCCACGGCCCGCCGGCACCTCGACGATCGCGCCGGTGCGCTTGACGAGGTCGCCTTCCTTGATGCCTCGGTCGTCGCCGAAGATCACGACGCCGACATTGTCGGTTTCGAGGTTCAGCGCCATGCCCTTGAGGCCGCCGGGGAACTCGACCATTTCGCCGGCCTGGACCTTGTCCAACCCGTGGACGCGGGCGATGCCGTCGCCGACCGACAGGACCTGGCCCACTTCGGCGACTTCCGCCTCGGTGCCGAAATTGGCGATCTGTGCCTTGAGGATGGCGGAAATTTCCGCGGCCCGGATTTCCATCACTGGACCCCTTTCATAGCGAGCTGAAGATGTTGCAGCTTAGTGCGCAGCGAACTGTCGACCATGCGCGACCCGACCTGGACCACCAGACCGCCCAGCAGTCCGGGATCGACGGTCTCCTCGATCACCACCGCGCCGCCCAGGCTTTTGCCGAGCACCGCGTTCAGGCGGTTGCGCTGGGCGTCGTCCAGCGGAGCCGACGACACGACCTCGGCGCGGATTTCGCCGCGGCGGTCGGCCAGCTTGGCCAGATAGGCGCCGATGATGCCGGGCAGCGAGAACAGGCGCCGGTTGGCCGCCACCGTCCCGACGAAGCGCCGGGTCAGGTCGGACATGCCGCCACGCTCGGCCAGCGCGGTGATGGCCCGCCGCTGGTCCTGCCGGCTGATCACGGGGCTGCGCAGCAAGCGGCGCAGATCCTCGCTTTCGGCAATCATGGCCTTGAAGGCTAGAAGATCCTTCGCCACCACGTCGAATAGGCCTTGCTGTTCGGCAAGTTCGAACAGCGCGGCGGAATAGCGGTCGGCGATCGCGCCCGTTACTTGTGATGCCACGGAGAGTGCCCCCGGAAAAAAAGCGGCTTCGAGGAACTGAAGTCCAAAGCAATAACGTACCGCCGGTATACCCTGCGGAAACGCGTGGGTTAACTAGCACAAGAGGGTGGGCGTTGCAAGCCGTACCGGAACCTTTTCGCCGCATTGCAGCGACAAAATCCGGCCGTAAACCCCGATAATTTTACGTAAATTTGGCGTCGCAACAGCGAAGACCGAGGGCGTCGGGCGGGCGACCAAAAGGCTCGCCGCCATATCACATGAGGCGAGCCCGCAGGCTCGCCACTATATCAAAGGAATCCATGCGGATCGACATCGACCTGGACGCGGACGGCGTGCGGCACCGCGACCCTGGCCAACCAGTCGCGCAGCAGCGCCTGCACGTCGTCGCGGCGCCGCGCCTTCAGCAGCAGGCGACGACGATGGCGACCCTTCAGCAGGGCCAGCGGAGCGGGCGCCGGGCCCAATACCTCGACGCCCTCGCGGC
>JADFZP010000260.1 GCA_015232485.1 Alphaproteobacteria bacterium | reverse complement strand
GCTGGCGTTCGCGATTGGCCGGCTGGCGGTCGCGATTGGCCGGCTGACGCTCGCCGCGGGGGGCCGCCTCGCGCTCGCGGGGGGCGGGGACCTCGCCGAAGCGCATCGACAGGGCGATCCGCTTGCGGGCCTGATCGACCTCGATCACCTTGACCTTGACCACGTCGCCGGGCCGGACCACGGCATGCGGGTCCTTGACGAAGCGGTCGGCCAGCACCGAGACGTGGACCAGCCCGTCCTGATGCACGCCGATATCGACGAAGGCGCCGAAATTGGTGACGTTGGTGACCACCCCTTCCAGCACCATGCCGGGATTGAGATCGGACAGCTTCTCGACGCCCTCTTGGAAGGCGGCGGTGCGGAATTCCGGGCGCGGGTCGCGGCCGGGCTTTTCCAACTCGGCCAGGATGTCGACCACGGTGGGCACGCCGAAACGGTCGTCGGTGAAGGTCTCGGGCGCCAGCGAGCGCAGGAAGGGCTGATCGCCGATCAGCGCCTCGACCGGCCGACCGGTGGCCGCCAGGATGCGCGCCACCACCGGATAGGCTTCCGGATGCACCGCCGAGGCGTCGAGCGGATCGTCGCCGCCGCGGATGCGCAGGAAGCCCGCCGCCTGCTCGAACGTCTTGGGGCCGAAACGTTCGACCTGGCGCAGGGCGGCGCGGTTGCGGAAGGGACCGTTGCGGTCGCGGAACGACACGATGTTGGCGGCCACGCCGGCCGACAGCCCGGCCACCCGGCCGAGCAGCGCCGCCGAGGCGGTGTTGACGTCGACGCCGACGCCGTTCACGCAGTCCTCGACCACGGCGTCGAGGCCGCGGCCCAGCGCCTGCTGGTCGACATCGTGCTGGTACTGCCCGACGCCGATCGACTTGGGGTCGATCTTGACCAGTTCGGCCAGCGGGTCCTGAAGGCGCCGGCCGATCGACACGGCGCCGCGCAGGGTGACGTCGAGTCCGGGGAACTCGCGCGCCGCCGTTTCCGAGGCGGAATAGATCGAAGCGCCCGATTCGTTGACCATCGCCTTGGTCAGCGACAGTTCGGGATGGCGCTTCATCAGGTCGCCGACCAGCTTCTCGGTCTCGCGCGAGGCGGTGCCGTTGCCGATCGCGACCAAGGCGGCGCCGTGGCGGTGGCTGAGCGCGGCCAGCACCGCGATGCTCTCGTCCCAGGCGTTGCGCGGCGGATGGGGGTGGATGGTGGTGGTCTCGACCAGCTTGCCGGTGCGGTCGAGCACCGCCACCTTGACGCCCGTGCGGATGCCGGGATCAAGGCCGATGGTCACGCGCTCGCCGGCCGGCGCGGCCAGCAGCAGCGCCCGCAGATTGGTGGCGAAGACGCGGATCGCCTCGGCCTCGGCGGCTTCGCGCAGGCGGGAGGTCAACTCGGTTTCGAGATGCGGGTGGATCTTGACCTTCCACGCCCAGCGCACCGTCTCGCGCAGCCAGCGATCGGCCGGCCGGCCGCGATCAGCCACCCCGAAACGGTTGGCCACCGCGTCCTCGCAGGGCGCCTCGTCGCCGGGAATCGCCAACTGCAAATGCAGCACGCCTTCGTTGCGCCCCCGGAACATCGCCAGCGCGCGATGCGAGGGAACGGCGCGGATCGGCTCGGCGTGGTCGAAGTAATCGGTGAATTTGGCGCCGTCGCGCTCTTTCCCGTCGGCGACCTTGGCCGACAGCACGCCCTTTTCCCACAGCATGCCGCGCAGGCGGCCAAGCAGGTCGGCGTCCTCGGCGAAGCGTTCCATCAGGATCTGGCGCGCCCCTTCAAGCGCCGCCTTGACGTCCTCGACGCCCTTTTCGGCGTCGACGAAGGGCTGCGCGGCGGCTTCCGGGTCTTGGCCGGGATCGCCAAGCAGCAGGTCGGCCAGCGGCTCGAGCCCCGCCTCGCGGGCGATCTGGGCCTTGGTGCGCCGCTTCGGCTTGAAGGGCAGGTACAAATCCTCGAGCCGCGCCTTGGTGTCGGCCGAGACGATCGCCGTCTCCAACTCGGGGGTCAGCTTGCCCTGCTCGCCGACCGAGGCGAGAATGGCCGCGCGCCGCTCCTCCAACTCGCGCAGATAGCGCAGGCGCTCCTCGAGGGTGCGCAGGTGGGTGTCGTCCAGCCCGCCGGTCGCCTCTTTGCGATAGCGCGCGACGAAGGGCACGGTGTTGCCGTCGTCGAGCAGACGGATGGCGGCGGTCACCTGGGACTCGGCGACGCTCAACTCGTCGGCGATGCGACGGGGAATGGACAGGCTCATGGGGCTCCCTCGGGGCGTGGGACGCACAGCCTTTAACGCCCCCCGCGCCGAATTTCCAGGGGGGAATCGGTTGATGGCCCCAGACCACGCGTTTGGGCTGGGTGGACGGCCCCGCCGCTGTCGAAAATGTCACAAGCCCTCTCGACGAAGACGCAAACTTTATGTATATCTTGCGCGCTCGCCACACCTGGGATTTCGAGATCCTTAGACGATCGATCGGCCTGGGCAAGGGCGCCGAGTGTCTCGCCTTGAAAGAGGTCCACAGCCGGGACGGCACCCCGGCCCGAATCCCGATCATATCGCGTTCGTGGCGGCGGCTGCCCTGTTGGGGTGCCGGCATTCGTTCGCGCGCGTGGCGGTTTTCGGCGACCTTCTCTCTTCCTGGCTTTCTTCGGTTGGTTTGACCATGCGCAAGAGCGGTTTCGCTGTTCTGGTCGTCATCCTTCTCGTCAACCTTGGGGTGTGGTGGTGGATGAACCTCCCCCACACCGATGTTCCGTGGTCGGGCGTCATCAAGGGGGTGTCGTTCAGCCCCTATCAAGAAGACGACAACCCGATCACCGGCGAATTGCCGACCGAGCGCGAGATCGAGCGCGACTTGGCCATTCTGGCCGGCAAGGTCGCCAGCGTGCGGACCTATACCGCGCTCGAGGGCATGGACGTGGTGCCGCCGCTCGCCCGCCAATACGGCATGCGGGTGATGGCCGGCGCCTGGCTCGACGGCCGCCTGCCGAAGAACGAGGCCGAACTGCGCAGCCTGATCGCGATGGCGCGCGACAACAAGAACATCGACCGGCTGATCGTCGGCAACGAGGCCCTGCACCGCGGCGACGTCACCGCGCAGCAGCTCGTGCGCTATCTGCGGCGCGTCAAGGAAAAGGTCCGCCAGCCGATCTCGACCGCCGAGCCTTGGTATGTCTGGCTGAAATATCCCGAGCTGGCGCGCGAGGTCGATTTCATCGCCGTCCATATCCTGCCCTACTGGGAAGGCGTGCCGGCCGAGGAATCGGTTCCCTATCTGCTGATGCGCTATCGCGAGCTGCGCGCCGCCTTCCCCGACAAGCACGTCGCCATCACCGAGGTCGGCTGGCCGAGCGCCGGCAAGGCCCGCAAATGGGCCGAGCCCAGCCAGATCAACCAGGCCATGGTGCTGCGCCGCTTCCTGGACGTCGCGACCCGCGAGAACATCGACTACAACATCATCGAAGCCTTCGACCAGCCCTGGAAGAAGGAGATCGAGTGGTCGGTCGGTTCGCATTGGGGCATGCTGGACGTCGACCGCCATCCCAAATTCTCGATGATCGGCCCGATCATCGAATTCGCCGAATGGCCGTTGCAGGCCGCCGCCGCCACCGTGCTGGCGATGGTGCCGCTGGGCTTTTTGCTGTGGCGCTGGAACCATCTGCGCTGGCCGGGCAAGCTGTTCTTCGCGGTGCTGGTGCAGGTCGCCGCCTCGATGGTGATCTGGGTCGGCTCGGTGCCGATGCTGCGCGACTTCGGTCCATCGGCCGAGCTGCTGTACAGCGTGCTGCTTCCAGCCCAGATGGTGCTGGTCGCGGTGGTCCTGATCAATGGCTGGGAATTGGCCGAGCTGACTTGGTCGCATCGCATGCGACGGCGATTCCTGCCCTTCACGGCCGACAGCATCCACGCCTATCCCAAGGTCTCGCTGCACCTGCCGATCTGCAACGAGCCGCCGCACATGGTCAAGCTGACGCTCGACAGTCTGGCCCAGCTCGACTACCCCAATTTCGAAGTCGTGGTGTTGGACAACAACACCCGCGACCCCGAGGTGTGGAAGCCGGTGCAGGAGCATTGCGAACGGCTGGGCGCCAATTTCCGCTTCTTCACCCTGGGCAAATGGCCGGGCTACAAGGCGGGCGCCCTGAATTACGGCCTAAGCGTGACCGCCCCCGACGCCGAGGTGGTCGGCGTGATCGACGCCGACTACGTGGTCGAGAAGGATTGGCTGCGCTCGCTGGTGCCCTATTTCGAGAACCCCAAGGTCGGCTGGGTGCAGGCCCCGCAGGACCATCGCGAATGGGCCGATCATCCCTTCAAGGAGATGATCAACTGGGAATATGCCGGCTTCTTCCATATCGGCATGGTCACCCGCAACGAGTCCAACGCCAGCATCCAGCACGGCACCATGACCCTGGTGCGCAAGGAGGCCCTGGTCGGCACCGGCAATTGGGGCGAGTGGACGATCTGCGAGGACGCCGAGCTGGGCCTGCGCCTGCTCGAGAACGGCTACGAGTCGGTCTACGTCAACCACAGCTTCGGCCGCGGCCTGACCCCCGACACCTTCCTGGCCTATAAGAAGCAGCGCTTCCGCTGGGCGTTCGGCGCCATGCAGATCATGCGCGGCCATTCCAAGGAACTGAACCCCTTCCGCCACACCAAGCTGACGCCCGCGCAGAAATACCACTTCCTCTCGGGCTGGCTGCCGTGGATCGCCGACGCCTTCTACCTGCTGTTCACCATCCTCAGCTTGGTGTGGTCGGCCGGTCTGGTGGCGCACGAATTGTTCAAGGCGGTGCCCGAGGCGCAGTTCATCACCAAATGGTTCGACTTCCCGCTGGCCATCTTCGTGCTGCCCACCATCGGCGTGTTCGCCGCCAAGCTGGTGCACCACATCTTCCTGTATTCCAGCAAGGTGCGCTGCAACTGGCGCCAGCGGATCGGCTCGGCGGTCGCCGGCATGGGTCTGACCTACTCGATCGCGCTGGCGGTCTGGCAGGGCTTCTACAAGAAGCACACCCCCTTCTTCCGCACCCCCAAATGCGAGGACAAGGCCGCCCTGTCCACGGGCCTGATGATGGCCCGCGACGAGTGCCTGCTGATGCTCGCCCAATGGGGCGCCGCCTTCGCCGTGCTGAGCGCCGCCGAACCCGGCGATCCCTCGGCCCGCCTGTGGGCGCTGGTGCTGTTCGTGCAGTCGATGCCCTACGCCGCCGCCGTGGCGACCTCGCTGGTCAGCATCCTGCCCTCGGCCAGCGAACGCCGCGCCAAGAAGCTGGCCGCGACCCCGGTGCCGGCCGAGGCGGCGGAGTAGATGGGCTGAAATGTTCAAGGGGTCCCGTTTTGCGGGACCCCTCTTGCATGCGCTTCACGCGC
>JADFZP010000259.1 GCA_015232485.1 Alphaproteobacteria bacterium | reverse complement strand
GCTCGGCCAGGGCGGGGGTGGCGTGGCCGCCGCCGACGAAGCCGATCGGGCGCATGTCGGCGGACACGGCGGCGCGGATTCCGGCGACGCTGTCCTCGATCACCAGGCAATCGGCGGGGTCGACGCCCATGCGGGCGGCGGCCAGCAGGCACAGGTCGGGGGCCGGCTTGCCATCGGCCACCATGGTGGCGCTGAACAGATGCGGGGCTAGCAGATCGTGCAGCCCGGTCAGCTCCAGGCTGAGGCGGATCCGCTCGGGTCGGCTGCTCGACGCCACGCAGGCCGCCGGGGTCAGCGTGGCGATCACCTCGGCGGCGTGCGCCATGGGGGTCAGTTCGGCGCGCAACGCCACTTCGAGGCGGGCGCGGAAGCCCGGCCAGAAGTCCTCGGGCAGCGGCCGGCCCCAGTCGCGGGCGACCATCTCGGACATCGTCGATTCGGCCACCCCGCAATAGCGCTCGACCACCTCGGCGGCGCGGTGGGGAAAGCCGTGGCGGGTCAACTCGGCGGCGCCGATCCGGCAGGCGAGGATCTCGCTGTCGACCAGCACGCCGTCGCAGTCGAAAACGATCAGATTGGCCATTCGAATCTCAACCCCCCTTGTGATCCCCGCAGGATAGCGCTTTGACCAAACGGTGCCCATCCCATGGGGAGGTAATGCGTTCCAGTTGACTCCAATTGTCGCGACTCGCGTACGACCACTACCAGATAACGGAGGGGAACCGGCACCGCCGAGCCGCTATAGTTCGCGGCGTGGCAATGGGAGTGACTCCAATGCAGGGGTGGGGCGAGAGGCCAAAAGGCGCCAAGGCGATACGCGAGTGCCTGGCCTATCTCGCCCACGAGGCCCGCGGGTTGGAACTCGCCGAACTGGCCATGGTGATCGACGTGGCCGAAGTCGCGGCGATCGATGCGTGCCGCAGGCTTGGTGCCGCGGTCGACCGGCCGCCGACGCGATGCCATCGCGACGGGACGGGAGTGGTTCTGGCGGTCGTCAACGGCGGCGCCTGAACGGGACGGAGCGACGGAAAACGAGGCGAGCCGGGGGCTGAACCCCCGGCCCGATGTCGTTTGCGCGTAATCTGCACCCGATGATTGCATTCCACATGCGAGTTCCGATAAGGTTGCTCTAACGGCACGCCGCCCGTGCCGAAGCCGCCCGTGGCCCCATGGCCACGTCAGGACCGCCCGCGGCCTTTTGGCCGCAGTACCAAGGAGCAACCCATGCCCCGACGCCGCATCGCCTCCGTAGACGGACCCGATCCGATCGACATCCATGTCGGTTCCCGTCTCCGCCTCCGCCGCAGCCTGATCGGAATGAGCCAGAGCGAACTGGCCGGCCATCTCGGCCTTACCTTCCAGCAGGTCCAGAAATACGAGAAGGGCACCAACCGCATGTCCTGCAGCATGCTGTGGCGCGCCGCCGAGGCGCTTGACGTGCCGGTGACGTTCTTCTTCGACGGACTGGAAGGCGGGATTCGCTCGGAAATCGCCGAAGATCCGCTCAGCCGCGAACTGCTCACCCTGCTGCGCCTCTACAACGCGGCGCCCGAGGGCGTGCAGTCGGCGATCGTCAAGCTGCTGCGCTCGGTCGTCGAGATTGGCGAAGAGGAAGAGGAGCCCCGGCAGAAGCTGGCGTCCTGATCGCTTTCGCATGACCGAAAGACCGGCCCTGGCGTGGGGGCGGGCCGGTCTTTCGTTTTCCTGAACCATCCGACCACGAACGAACTGGACCGGGCATGACAAACGCGTCATGATTTCTGGTCGGTGGCTTTTTCGGCCGCCGGTGCCGTATGACGGGGACAGGCGACGTTCGAATTCCTAACCTTCCTGGGCCGGATCGGTCTGGCATGAAGCTGTCGACCCGACTCAAGGGCTCGACCCGGATCATCGTGCCGTATGCCGTGGGCGGGATCCTGTGGTTCCCGCTGATCAGCGCCCTCTCGCACTTTGTCGACGATACCGGGGGCGCGCTCGAACACGGCGTCGAGACGGCGGGCGGCGTGCTGTTCGTGGTCGTCTCGCTGCTGATGGTCAAGCGCCTGCTGTATCGCGGCGTCGATCGCCTGCGCCAGGTCAACGAGCTGCTCGAGGAACGCGTCGCGGCGCGCACCGAGGATCTGCGCCGCGAAATCTCGGAACGCGCCCGCGCCGAAGAGACCTTGCGCGCCAGCGAGCAGCGCTTCCGCGACATCGCCGAGGCGGCCTCGGACTGGATCTGGGAGATCGGTCCCGAACTGCGCTTCACCAACGTCTCGCGCCGCTTCGCCGAAGCCACCGGAATGCCCGCCGCCGCCTTGGTCGGGCGCACCGCCGAATGCTTCATCGAAATGGCCACCGGGCAAAGCATCCATGCCGCCTATGTCCTGGGTCGGCGGCCGTTCCGCGACGTCGCCGTGGTCATGCGGCTGGGCAAGGTCGAGCGCTATCTGAACATGAGCGGCCGGCCGATCGGCGACGCGGTCGGCGCCTTCCGCGGCTATCGCGGCACCGCCAGCGACATCACCGAGCACCGCCGCGACCGCCGCGCCGCCGAGCGGCTGCAGCATCATCACGAACTGATCCTGCGCGCCCTGGGCGAGGGGGTGTTCGGCTTCGACACGCGCGGCCACGTCACCTTCGTCAATCCCGCCGCCACCGAAATGACCGGCTGGAGCATCGAGGAACTGGTCGAGCGTCCGGTCCACGCCACGCTGCACCAATCCGGCGACGAGGCCAACCCGGCCGACTTCGACGGCTGCTCGCTTTACCGCGCCTTGAAGGGGCGCGGCGCCGTGCGGGTCTCGGGCGAAACCTTCCGGCGCCGCGACGGCGGCGCCTTCCCCGTCGAATTCGTCTGCACGCCGGTGATCGAGGACGGCGCCATCGTCGGCGCCGTGGTCGTCTTCCACGACGTCACCGAGCGCCTGCGCGTCGAGCGCGAACTGTTCCACGCCAAGGACATCGCCGAGAACGCGACGCGCGCCAAATCCGACTTCCTGGCCCATATGAGCCACGAGCTGCGCACCCCGCTGAACGCCGTGATCGGCTTTTCCGACATCATCCTGGCCGAGACCTTCGGCCCGGTGGGGAACGCCCGCTATCGCGACTACATCCAAGACATCCGCCGTTCGGGCGAGCATCTGCTGGGGGTGATCAGCGACATCCTGGACCTGTCGAAGATCGAGGCCGGCAAGCTGGAGTTGGCCGAGCGCCCGACCGACGTCTCGGCGGTGGTCGAGGACGCCCTGTCGATGATCCGCCAGACCGCCGAGGCCCGGAACTGCATCATCTCCAACAACGTGCCCGGCAACCTGCCGCCGATCCTCGCCGATCAGCGCCGCCTGACCCAGGTGATGATCAATCTGCTCAGCAACGCGGTGAAGTTCACCCCGGCCGGCGGCCACGTCATGGCGGCCGCCGAGATCGAGCCCGATGGCGCGCTGCTGCTCAAGATCACCGACACCGGCATCGGCATCGCGCCCGAGGATCTGTCGCGCGTCACCGACGTCTTCGTCCAGGGCAACATCCATGTGGCGCGCGAAGCGGCCGGCGCCGGGCTGGGCCTACCGCTGGCCAAGCACCTCATCGAGCTGCACGGCGGCCGTCTCGAGATCGCCAGCCAGATCGGCGTCGGCACCACGGTCTCGCTGTGGTTCCCGCCCAGCCGGCTCGACGCCGCGATGCCCATCGCCTAAGGCTTCCAGCCAAACAGCCATCGCCCGCAGCACCTCCTCGGGGGCGATGGCGCGCATGCAGACCGGGTCGTCGCACGCCGTCTTGCGGTGATTGGCGGCGCTGACGCAGGGCGAGCAGGCCAAGCCGGCGCTCAACGCGACGCCCGGTCCCAGCGGCCCGTACAGGGCCGGCGTTTCGGGGCCGAACAACACGATGGCCGGCATCCCAGCCGCGGCCGCGAAATGGCCCGGCCCCGAATCATTGGTCACCATCAGAACGGCGCGCGCGTACAGGGCGGGCAGATCGGCCAGCTCCAGGCGGCCCGCCAGACTGGCGCAACGCGGGTCGTCCACCGCGCCGCACAGCGCGGCGGAATGCTCGACCTCGGCCGCCGTGCCGGTCAGCAGCACGCGGATGTCGGGCCAGCGGGCCAGCGCCAACCGGATCAGCGAGGCCACCAGTCCGGCCGGCCAGCGGCGATGGGGCAGCATGTCTCCGGCGTTGGCGTTGATCAAGACGATGCGCCGGCCCGCGTGTTCGGCCAGCAGGCGGTCGACGCGGGCCAGCGCCTCGGGCGGCGGCGGAGGTGGATCGATGCGGATCTCGTCGTCCTCGATGCGGGTTTTCGAGAACGGTCGCTCGGCGGTCGGGGCGGTCGCCGCGTTGACCAGCGCCACGAAGTTCTTGGCGATGTGGATGTGCGGATTGTACGCGACTCGATGGGTCAGCAGATCGCCGCGATACAGCCCCTCGGCGTGAAAGCGATGGAAGCCGGCCCGCGTGGCGGCGCCGCTGGCCCAGGTCAGCAGCGCCGAATAGCGCGAAAACAGTTCGAGATCGATGGCGATGTCGATGCGCCGCCGCCGCGCCCAGGCCACGAAGCGCAGGCTGTCGGCGGCGAGACGCCAAAACGAATCCGCGCGGATGGCGAAGACGTTGTCATTGGGTACGGTGCGCAGCAGGTCGAGGCTGGCCCGATTGGCCGCGAAGATCATGAAATGCAAGTCGCAGCCGGTCAGGCGGCGCAGCTTGCGCATCGCCGGATCGGCCAGCACCACGCTGCCCATCTCGGACAATTCGATGAACAAGGCGTTGCGCGGCCCGTCGGCGCGGCGTCGGGCCGGACGCGACACCAGCGTGGCCAGGAAGCACAGCGGCACGCCGACCCAACGGTCGATGCGACGCATGGTGTCGATGTTCATGGCGACGCGACCAGCGGCCATTGAGGCCGCGGCCAAGGGCGCCAAGGGCGCCCGCCCGGCGAGGGGCGAACAAACGGCCACTGAAGCGTGACGCGCATCTGGGGCGTCACGCTTCAGTGCACCGTCGAGAACGCGGGTTCGTCCTCGGGGAACAGGGCGGCCAGCCCGCGCAGCACGGACATCGCGCATAAGGGTCGCTCGCGGATCACCAAGTAATCGGCGTCGGCGGCCAGAAGGTCCAGTTCGGCCTCTTCCAGAACGCGCAGGACGCCCGGTCGCGCATCTGCTGCCATGGGGCTACTCCCGTAGACTGTCGCGGTATCTCACCGAATAGCGCCTTCCGGGGGGCGCTGTCGCGTGAAAATCGGAAGGCCACTCCTCTGCGCCGGAAATGACGCGAAGGGGTTAGCGCCTTCGGGCCGCCGGCATCCCCCGTCTTGCCCCCGCGCCGAGCCGGGTGCATAAACGACGGAAGCCGAGGGAGATGGGAATGGAGCATGTAGGCCTCGTCGGGGCGGGAGCC
>JADFZP010000258.1:4112-5438 GCA_015232485.1 Alphaproteobacteria bacterium | reverse complement strand
CCAACAACCCGCCCGCCCCGCCGCCAGCGGAGTAGGCGAGAGCCGAACAAGAAAAAGGCCGTCGGCGGTGACGCTGGCGGCCTTTCTTGTTTCATTATCAGAAAAAAAAGTTCACCACCAAGACACCAAGGACACCAAAAGTCACCAAGAGACCGGCGCTGTACGGGCGAATCGCCTCCCTTGGTGTCCTTGGCTCCCTTCCGTCACTCCCGCGAAGGCGGGAGTCCATTCGGCTTCGACACCCGGTTTGGCCAGGACGCCGCTGGATCCCCGCCTTCGCGGGGATGACGGTCAGAGCGGGATGACGCAAGAGTCAAGCAATTGGCTCGCCGGTATGATGCCGACGATACCGCCGATGGGTCGGTTCATTGGCGCGTCGGCATCACTTCCCGCAGCAATGCTTCACCTTGCGTCCCGAGCCGCAGGGGCAGGGGTCGTTGCGGCCCGCCTTGGCGAGCGGATCGGGGGCGGCGAGGGGGGCTTGCCAGAAGTGGTGGATGCCCAGCACGCAGTGCGGGATCATCGCCGGCGCGGCGGCTTCCAGGGCGGCCATTTCGGCGGGGTCGTCCTTGGCCAGGGGGCTGTCGGGGCACAAGGCCAGAATCGGGGTCAAGAGAACGTTGGCCTCGGCGTCGCCGACCAGGCGCTCCCAGGCTTGGGCGCGCAGGCGAATCGCCTCGGCGAAGCCTTGCGCCCAATGGGCGGCGAAGGGGCGCCCGTCCTCGCCTTCCCAGAATACCGGCAGCAGGGCGTCCGGCGACTCGGTGCGCATCGCCAGGGCGATGGCGTCCTGGCGGCGCAGCATGGTGCCGATGATGGCGCGGGCCTCGTCCTCGTCGGCGAACTCGGGTTGGCCCCCGCCCCAGGCCACCGGCAGCCATTCGACGGGCGGAACCCGCTCGGGGCCGACGGTGAGGCCGGTCAGGAAGCCGTCCAATTCCGACACGCGCATGGCGTTGTCGGGGGCGCGTTCGGAGGTGAGGAAGTCCTCGAGAAGATCCAGCTTGTTCATGTCGCGAGCATCCGGACTGGGAGGCCCGTGTCAAGGCCAACCTATCGCGTGGCGCGGCCGATCGCGGTAAAATTCGTCCGCTCGACAAACCGACGGGGCCACGACATGGCGAAAAAGCCGAACATTCCGGAGTCACTGAAGGCGTGGATCGAGGCCAGGGGGCGCTTTGGTCTGTCGCACGCGCACATCCAGATGGCGCGGGAACTCGGCATGGATCCGAAGAAGCTGGGCAAGCTCGACAGTGACGACCAGGAACGGTGGAAGGCGCCGCTGCCCGACTTCATCGAACGCATCTACCTCAAGGGCTTCGGCCG
>JADFZP010000258.1:0-4012 GCA_015232485.1 Alphaproteobacteria bacterium | reverse complement strand
TCGGCGGGCGCTCGACGTGCCCGTCATCGGACTCGACGAGGACGGCGACGAACGGCCGGACTGACCGTTCGTCGCGGATCGTCAATGTCACTGCACCTTGCGAAGATATTCGCGGGTCACCGAGGGAAGTTGCTGGTCGATCCAGTCGGCCATCATCTTCTTTTGGCCAAGCGAACGCTCGGCCATGTCCTTGAGCTGCATCTCGCCGATCTGCTCGGCCGCGGCGGCCAGCGAGCGGTAGGAGGCGACCTCGAAGTTCTCGTAGGCGTGGGCGGCCAGCAGGTGCTTGACCACCTCGTCCGAGGCCATCGCGCCGAGATAGGGCTGCATCATGCCGGCGAATTTCATGCTCATATCCTTGAGCACCGACCGATCGCCGCCCATCTTGTCAAGGATCAGGTCGAGCTCTTCGACATGTCGCTTCGACTGCTCCAGATCCTCGCGGAACTTCTGCTGCACCGAAGGATACTCGTCGAAGCGATCGATGTTGCGCTCCAGATTGTCGATTGCGGCGGCCTCCATCGCGTGGGCGTCGCGCAGCCACGCCAACACCGTCTCACGCATTTCCATGGATCTGTCCTCCGGTTTGCCGTAACAAGCATCCAGCCAACGTCCGGGCCGCCCGCTTGTTCCGCGCCGCGCCGACCCTGGCGAACGGCTTAGCCCGTTCGCGCGCATTGCAGGTCGCCGGGCCGCGGCCATAGGATGGTTTCCGCGCCGCCCGATGACCATGAAGACCCTTCACTTTCGCTTGACGGAGGTAAGGGCGCTCACTAGTATGCGGGCCTCTTCGGGGGGCCGGCGGCAGGACGGCACCTAGACGCGGTTTGCCCCGATTTTAGCGAACCAGTGAAGAGCGCCGAACGGGTCGGCATTCTGGAACCCGTAGCGCCCCGGTGGCCGAGCCGCCTTGGGGCGCACCCGTTTATGTATGGCCGCGCAGGTTAGTGAACGAAGGAACGATGAATGCCGACGATTAACCAGTTGATCCGCATGGGGCGTCAGCCGACCGAGGCGCGCAACAAGGTTCCGGCGCTCGAAGAGTGCCCGCAGAAGCGCGGCGTCTGCACGCGCGTCTACACCACGACCCCGAAGAAGCCCAACTCGGCTTTGCGCAAGGTCGCCCGTGTGCGGCTGACCAACGGCTTCGAGGTCACCACCTACATCCCCGGCGAGGGGCACAACCTGCAGGAACACTCGGTGGTGATGATCCGCGGGGGTCGCGTCAAGGACCTTCCCGGCGTTCGCTACCATATCATTCGCGGCACCCTGGACACCCAAGGTGTCAAGGACCGCCGCCAGCGCCGTTCGAAGTACGGCGCCAAGCGCCCGAAGTGAGAGGTCAGAGATGTCCCGTCGTCACGCCGCCGAAAAGCGCGAAATCCTCCCCGACGCCAAATATGGCGATGTGGTTGTCGCCAAGTTCATGAACTGCCTGATGCTCGACGGCAAGAAGTCCGTCGCCGAGCAAATCGTCTACGGCGCCTTCGAGAAGATCGAGAAGCGCGCCGGGCAGGAATCGATCCGCCTGTTCCACGACGCGCTTGAGAACGTCAAGCCGTCCCTCGAAGTGCGGTCCCGCCGAGTCGGCGGCGCCACCTACCAGGTGCCGGTCGAGGTTCGGCCCGAGCGCCGTCAGGCGCTGGCCATCCGCTGGCTGATCGACAACGCCCGCAAGCGCGGCGAAACCACGATGATCGACCGGCTGTCGGGCGAGCTTCTGGACGCCGCCAACAATCGCGGCGCGGCGGTCAAGAAGCGCGAAGACACCCATCGCATGGCCGAGGCGAACAAGGCGTTCTCGCACTATCGCTGGTGAAAACCGGCGACTAGGAGGGAACCATGCCGCGCCAGACTCCACTCGATCGTTACCGGAACATCGGCATCATGGCCCACATCGATGCCGGGAAGACCACGACGACCGAGCGGATTCTGTACTACACCGGAAAGTCCTACAAGATCGGCGAGGTGCACGAAGGCACCGCGACGATGGACTGGATGGAGCAGGAGCAAGAGCGCGGCATCACCATCACTTCGGCGGCCACGACCACCTTTTGGCGCGGCCACCGCATCAACATCATCGACACCCCGGGGCACGTCGACTTCACGATCGAGGTCGAGCGGTCGCTCCGGGTGCTCGACGGCGCGGTGGCGCTGTTCGACGCCGTGGCCGGAGTCGAGCCGCAGACCGAAACGGTCTGGCGTCAGGCCGACAAGTACCACGTTCCCCGCATCTGCTTCGTCAACAAGATGGACCGCATCGGCGCGGACTTTCCGCGTTGCGTGGCGATGATCGAGGAGCGCCTGGGGGCCAAGCCCCTGGTCTGCAACATCCCGATCGGCGCCGAGGCCGCCTTCGCGGGCGTCATCGACCTGGTGCGCGGCGTCGCGGTGGTGTGGAAGGACGAGAAGCTGGGCGCCGAGTTCGAGGACCGCCCGATCCCGCCCGAACTGGCCGCCGAGGCGGCGCTGTGGCGCGGCCGGCTGATCGAGTCGGCCGTCGAGATGGACGATGCCGCGATGGAGGCCTATCTCCAGGGCGCCGAGCCGGACGCCGACACGTTGCGCCGCTGCATCCGCCGGGGCACGGTCGGCATGCGATTCGTGCCGGTGCTGTGCGGGGCGTCCTTCAAGAACAAGGGCGTTCAGCCGCTGCTCGACGCCGTGGTCGATTACCTGCCCAGTCCCGCCGACGTTCCGGCGATTCGCGGCCACCGCATGGATTCGGACGAGGAGGTCGAGCACCACCCGTCCGACGACGAGCCCTTCGCGGGGCTCGCCTTCAAGATCATGAACGACCCCTTCGTCGGTTCGCTGACCTTCGTGCGCATCTATTCCGGCCGCCTGGAGACGGGCGCGCAGGTCTGGAACACCGTCAAGGACGACCGCGAGCGGGTCGGCCGCATGCTGCTCATGCACGCCAACCATCGCGAAGAGATCAAGGAGGCGGCGGCCGGCGACATCGTGGCGCTGGCCGGCCTCAAGCACACCACCACCGGCGAGACCCTGTGCGATCCCGCCGACAAGGTGGTGCTCGAGCGCATGGACTTTCCCGAGCCGGTGATCGAGGTCGCGGTCGAGCCGAAAAGCGTGGCCGACCAGGAGAAGATGGGTTTGGCGCTGGCGCGACTCGCCGCCGAGGACCCGTCGTTCCGCGTCGCCACCGATCCCGAAAGCGGGCAGACCGTGATCAAGGGGATGGGCGAGCTGCATCTCGAAGTGCTGGTCGACCGCATGCGGCGCGAATTCAAGGTCGAGGCCAATGTCGGCGCGCCCCAGGTCGCCTATCGCGAGACCATCGCCCAGGCCGCCGAGATCGACCACACCCATCGCAAGCAAACCGGCGGCGCGGGCCAATACGCGCGCGTCAAAATCCGATTCGAGCCGCTGCCGCCCGGCGGCGGCTATGTCTTCGAGAACGCCGTGGCCGGCGGCTCGGTGCCGCGCGAATTCGTGCCGGGCGTGCAAAAGGGGCTCGCCGCCGCCAAGGAAACCGGCGTGCTGGCTGGATTCCCGGTCATCGACTTCAAGGCGATCTTGACCGACGGCGCCCATCACGAGGTCGATTCGAGCGTGCTGGCCTTCGAGATCGCCGCGCGCGCCGCCTTCCGCGAGGGAATCGCCAAGGCCGGTCCCCGGCTGCTCGAGCCGGTCATGCGAGTCGAGGTCGTTACGCCCGAGACCTATACGGGCGATGTCATCGGAGACCTGAACAGCCGCCGCGGTCAGGTCACCGCCATGGACCAACGCGGCAACGCCGGAGTCGTCACCGCGATGGTGCCGCTGGCGAACATGTTCGGCTACGTCAACCACCTCCGTTCGATCAGCCAGGGGCGCGCCCAATATACGATGCACTTCGACCACTACGCCGAAGTGCCTCAGGCGGTGTCCGAGGGGATCCGTGCCAAGCTGGCCGGCTGATTCAGGGGAAGCTTCAGGAGTTCATCAAAAATGGCCAAGGCGAAATTCGAACGGAAGAAGCCGCATTGCAACGTGGGCACCATCGGCCACG
>JADFZP010000257.1 GCA_015232485.1 Alphaproteobacteria bacterium | reverse complement strand
TCCACATCAATGTCCCTCTCGGTCTTATCGCTTTCCTGATCGCCTGGCGGTCATTGCCACGAAACCCGCCGGCACAACGTTGGGAGCAAGAGGAGGAGCAAGAACGCCAGCCAGAAAAGGAAAAAGGCGCTCCCCGTCACCTGAGGATTACGCAGCAGCGCTTCATACCGGAGCGCTTTCGCCCAACGTCCGCCATCGCTTCTTGGAAGCGATGCGGAAAGAAGATCGGTGACGCGAGAAGTCAGCCCCGCCGCGATCGTCCGAACGGCCTTGAGGCTTGCAATGGCGGCGATATCCCCCTCGGGGACGGTTATCGGCAATCGAGCGCCGCGCCGGGCGCCGATCCAGGCCACGGCGACGGCGACCACCCCGAAAGCCACTGGCGGCACGGTGTGGGCGATGCCATCCATCGCCGCCGCCGCCGTCAGGATGTCCGGCAACCTGAACGCCGCGTAGATCATGGGCGCCGCCAGGGCCGTCAGCGTCGCCAATGCTGGAACCGGGGCGGGCACGGTCGTCGCCAGGGATCGCCGCAGCCATAGCAGCCGCCCCAACATCAGCGTGGTGGCGAACGAGGTCAGCGGCAGCGCCGCCGCCAGCCAACCCGGCGCATGGTGCTCGATCCCCATCTTGGCCAGCGCCCCGCCGGTCAGCGGCGCTCCGGCAAGAGACAAGGCGAGGAGCGGCATGGTCAGCCGGCCGCCTCGGGCGGCCAAACTCAACAGCATGGCCGCCTTGACCAACCCATGATGCAGAACGAAGAAGGCCGGCACCAGCGACGCGGGAGCGGCGGCCATCGCCGTCAGCAGGATGCCCATCTGGCTCATGGTCGAATAGCCGAGCAGAGCCGCCGGCCGCCGTTGCAAACAGCCGAGAGCCGCCCCCGTCAGGGCCATGGCGACGCCCGCGACCATGATGGCGCCGCCATGCTCGGCCGCTGGCCACCCCGATTGCGGCAAGAAGCGCAGCCAGCCGATGGCGGCGGCCGACGACAGCACGCCGCCAATGATGGCGGCCGCCCCGGAGGGCGCCGCTTGATAGGCCGGAGCCAGGGCGACATGAAACGGCGGAACGCCCAGCTTGGCCCCCAAACCGATCAGGATCATCAGCGACGCCAAGCCGCCCTCGGCTCCGTTCGACCATGCCATCAGCCCGGCGAGGGCGAGCATTTCGCCCGCCATCGCCAGTCCAAGATAAAGGCGGCCGGCGCGATGGGCCTCGTCTGTCCCCGTGGACACCACCAAGGGATAGGAGGCGATCGTCATCACCGAAAAGGCGGTGTAATACGCCAAGGGATGTACCGCCACGGCACAGCCCAGCGCACCGGCAAGGGTGCCGGCCAGCGCGACGGCCATTGCGGGCGACCACGCCTCGTCGGCTCGCAGGCGGATGGCGGCCAGCGCCGCGATCGCCGCCATCGCGGGCAGCAGAAATGCGGCCAGATCATCGACGGCGAAGGCCGTATCCCATCGTAGTCCGGCCAGGAAGCCCGTCGCGGTCCCCCCTTCGCCGTATTCCAATCCGGCGATGAACCGCGCCCACGACGTCGGGCTGATTGGCGCGTTGGCGAACACGCCAAGGAGCACCACCGACGCCATGGTGCCCAGCGTCGGCCATAGCAGCGACTTCCGCGCCTCGCCGGCCGGGGCTCCGGCTGGAGACGGACACAACCAGGCCCGGTGGAGGATGGGCAGGAAATACGCGGCGTTGAGCAGGCTGCTGGCCATCAGCACCGCCACCGCCCAGGGCTGGCCGGCGGCCAGCGCGCCGGTGCCCAGATACCATTTGCTGACGAACCCGGCCAAGGGCGGCAGGCCGATCATGCCCAGCGCGGCGATGGAAAACGCCATCATGGTCCACGGCATCCGCCGGCCGATGCCGGACAATTCGCTGACGCGGTGCAATCCGTGGGTCTCGGCGATGTTGCCGGCGCAAAAGAACAGGGTGATCTTCATGACCCCCTGGTGCACCAGATGGGTCAGGCCGCCGATGGTGGCGATGGGGCCGAACAATGCGACGCCGAGAACGATGTACGAGACCTGGCTGATGGTCGAGAACGCCAGCCGGCGTTTGAGGTCGTCTTGGCCCAGCGCCCGCACCGACCCGTAAAGGATCGTCACCGCCGCCCATATGGCGAGAACGTCCATGGCGCCGAGGCGGTTGGCGAGGTCCACGCCGTAGACGTCGTAGACCACCCGCACGATGCCGAAGGCGCCAGCCTTGACCACGGCGACCGCATGCAGGAGCGCGCTGACCGGCGCCGGCGCCACCATCGCCTTCGGCAGCCAGCCGTGCAGCGGCACCAGGGCCGCCTTGGCCCCCAATCCGGCCACCAGCAGGATGAAGATGGTTCCGAGGGCTGGTCGATGTTCGGCGGCCACTCGGCCGAGGGCGCCGCCCTGTTCGGCGAACTCCACCGGCCCGGCAAGGGTATGCAGCCAGATGACCGCCACCAGCAACACCGCGCCCGCCGGAACGGAATAAAGCAGGTAGGCGGCGCCGGCCGCGCGGGCCTTGTCTGTCCCGCGGTGGACGATCAGCGGGTAGGTGGAGAGGGTCAGCAACTCGTAAAAGACCAGGAAAGTGAAGAGGTTGCCGGCCATGGCGATGCCGACCGTCGCCGAAACGCATATGCTGAAGAAGCCGAAAAAACGGCTGCGGTGTGGCGCCCCCTCCAGATAGCCGATGGCATAGATGGTCGTGATCAGCCACAACACCGAGGACAGGGCGACGAACAGCATCGACAGGGCGTCGATGCGCAGGACCAGGTCGACGCCATGCGGCAGCGCCTCGACCCGCGCTTCGAACCGCCAGCCATACCGAATGCCGGCGATCACCACGGCGACGGTCATGAGCTTGATCAAGGCGCCGGCCAGATTGAGCGTCGTCCTGAGACGGACGCGATCGTCGCGCACGAAGAAGATGGCCAAGCCCGGCAGAAGCGAGCTGAACAAGATCACCAGCGGCGGAAGCGCCTGCCAGGTCATGGTTCGGCGCTCCACGAGTGCGTCGGCGCGCCGATGGCCATGACCGATAGCGGCTGGGCGGAAAAGAGTCCGAGCAGAAGCGACGCCAAGGCCAGCATCAGCACCAGGACTTCCTGGCGGCGTGGCACCGCGGCGAGCGCGCCGCCATCGCCAGCGGAAAACGCGACGGCGACCGCGCGGAACAGATAAGCGGCGGTGAACAGGCCGCCGGCGGCAAGCGGAACGGCCCACCACCACTGGCCGCTGTTCAGCGCGCCCTCGATCAGAAGCCATTTGGCCACGAAGCCGCCGCTGGGCGGCAGGCCGACGAGGTTGATGCCGCCGATGGCGAAGGCGAACAGCGTCATGGGCATCGCGTGGGCGGCGCCACGGATGTTCTCAAGCCGGTCGTGGCCGGCCGCATCCATGATCATGCCAGCCCCAAGGAACATCGCCGCCTTGGCGAAGGCATGGGAGACCAGGACCATGCCGCCGCCCTGCCAGGCGAGTTCCGTCCACCGCGGGTCGGCGCTCAACGGCACGACCATCACCACATATCCGACCTGGGTGAGGGTCGAGAACGCCAGCAACAGCTTCAGCCGTCGCTGCCGCATGGCGAGCAGGCCCCCCCAGACGATGCCCGCCGCTCCGATCAGGCCGAGCGACTGAAGGGCCGGGCCGGGAACCGGCGCGTGGGCGAAGCCGACCATCCAAACGCGCAATAAAACGAATAGCGACGCCTCGACCACCAGCGCGGACAACAAGGCGCTGCCGGGTGCCGGGGCGGAGGCGTGGGCGGCGGGCAGCCATGTGTGCAGGGGAA
Source organism: Alphaproteobacteria bacterium (assembly GCA_015232485.1). Lineage (GTDB taxonomy): Bacteria > Pseudomonadota > Alphaproteobacteria > Rhodospirillales > Magnetospirillaceae > JADFZP01. The sequence goes on along the minus strand of JADFZP010000257.1, from coordinate 1,655 downwards.
AAAGCGCCGCTTTGGCGGCAAGGCCGACGGTGATCAAAGCGAGCGCCAACCACCCCACGAGCCCCGGCCCGGCCAGCGCCCGGGAGAGGATGGAAAGGTCGAGGGTTCCGAAGCCGGCATAGAGAAGCCCCACGCCCAGCAGGGTGGTGATCGCGCCGGCCAGCGCGACCAGCAGATAGCGAAGGGCCGCCGCGACGGCCGCCTTGCCATGCCCTTGGGCAACCAGCGTGACGGCGGCGAGGCTCGCCAATTCCAGCGCGACGTAGACGTTGAAGACGTCCCAACTCATGAACAAGGCGGCGAGCGCCGCGACCTCGAACAGGAACGGGGGCCAGAAGGCGGGCGGCATACGCCGGGGCGGCGACGCGGCGAACCATGCGACCGCCATCGCCACCAAGGCGGTGGTCAGGATCAGCAGGGCGCCCAGGCCGTCGATGCGCCAGTGAATGCCCAGCGGAGCCGACCATCCCCCAAGCGCCAAGTGGATGACGCCATGCCGCCCGACCCGCGCGGTCGCGACGACCGCGGCGGCGGTCATGGCGGCTGTCGCGGTCAGGGCCCAGACATGGCCCAAGGCGCCCCAAAGGATCGCCAGCACTCCCCCGGTCAGCGGAGCCCCGACAATGACGGCGGCGGCCCACCAGGGATCAATGCCCTCCATGGCGCACCCCCCGGGAACGCCCACTGTCGAGTCGGCGGACCAGGGACAAGGCGAATGCGGTGACGGATACGGCGATGACGATGCCGGTCAGGACGATCGCCTGCGCCACCGGGTCGGCGACGGAGGCCTCGTGACCGGAGGCGGAGACGATGATCAGAAACGTGCCCGCGGCGGCGACGTTGGCGGACATGATCCGCATGACGAGGTTTCTGCGGGCGAAAAGCCCGTGCAGCCCGATGACGAACAGCACCCCACCGGCGAGGGTATAGATCATCCGCCGGCCCCCGCCCCCGGCTCGCCGGCGGCCATCAGCAGGGCCACCAGCGAAGCGAGGCAAGCGGCGATCGAAATGGTCAACGCCGCCTCGATCAGCAGGATCAGGTTGACGCTCCATTCGCTGGGAAAGGCGAGGAGCGCCCCCGCCATGGCGGGCCCCGCCAGACCGATGGCCAAGAACAAGGCGAAGCCGCCGACCACCAACGCCCGACCATGCCAACGCGTTGGCGACGGCCCTTCCTTGAGCCCGGTCAGAATGAGGATGACCCAGGCGACCCCCAGCACCGTCCCCGCCTGGAACGCCCCGCCGGGGCGGCTGCCGCCAGCCCACCACAAATAGCCCGCGACGAGTACGCCGAGCGGAACGATCCGACGAGCGAAGGCGTCGAGCACGGGATCGCGAGACATCGGCCGGGGGCGTGGCGCTTCCCCCGCCAAACCCCACCCGGCCGCGACCGCCAGCGCCAGCACCCCGATCTCCAACAGGGTGTCATAAGCGCGGAAGGCCAGCAGGACGCCGGTCACCGGGCTGGATACCCCCGTCGCCGGCAACCGCGCGCGGACGGCGGCATGCAGGCCCGACGTTTCCGGAAGGCGGAGCAGGACGGCGACAAGCACCGCGCCGCCCGCGAGCGCCGCGACGGCCAAGACGCGCCGCGCCGCTGGCACCCCCGTGGATCGGCCGGGCCTTTCCGGGCGTGGGGCCGCCAGCGCCTCC